>CAYUNC010000041.1:0-10008 GCA_964445915.1 uncultured Arcobacter sp. | reverse complement strand
ATCTTTTGTTGTAACCTCTTCTTTATTCTTACTAATATCTTTTTTGGCATCTAAAACCATCTTATCCAATAACGATAAAGTAGTTTTAGCTTGTGGTTCTTTTGTAGTTTCTGATTTAGTATTAGTTTTTACTTCATCTGTTGCTGTCTTTGAACCTTTAGTCTTAGTATCTTCTTCTTTTGAGTTCTTAGTTTCATCTGTTTTTGTATCTTTAGATTTAGACTCTTCAGGCTTTTTAATCTCTGCTTTTGTAGTGGTTTTATCTTCTTTTGCTACATCTTTAGTAGTATTTTTTGTATCTTTAGGTGAAGTATCAGTTTGTTTTGCATCTTTAGATGATTTTAACATATCATCAAATAAAGATGGTTTTTCTTTCGGTGCTGATGTTGAAGTAGATGCAGTTGACTCTTGTGTACTATTTGATTTTACTGGAGTTGGTTGTACAGTTGTAGTATTAGTAAAATCAAAAGACATATTATTAACCTCTTAGGATATCTAAAGTTTTAGTATCCATAGTTTTTTGTGTTGTAAATGCAGAAACATTTGCTTCATAACTTCTCATAGCTTCAATTAAATCAACCATCTCAATTACTGGATTTATATTTGGATATGCTACATATCCCTCTTTATTTGCATCAGGATGTTGTGGTTCATATTTCATAACTGGTTTATCTTTACTCTCCATAACTTCTTTTATACCTACACCTCTTAAGTGTGAAAGTTTTATAGAGCCATCTTCATTTTTACTTGGAGTATCTTGTTGTTTTTCAACATTCATTTTAGTTTGCTTATTAAGTAAAATCTCTTCAAAGATTACATTTTGTTTTTTGTATGGACCACCATCTACTGTGTGTGTTGTTTGAGCATTTGCTATATTTGCACTAACAATATTTATTCTTGTTCGCTGTGCTGACATACCAGATGTTGCAATATTATAACCATCAAATAAACCCATTATTTATCCTTAAACCTGCATAGCCATAATTTGTTTGTAAGAACTAAGTGCTTTGTTCTTTACTTCAAGTCCTAGCTTTAAACTTAATTCAGCTTCTTCTATTTGGTGAATTGCTTCTTGTAAATTTTCTACCTTACCTGTTGCAATTCCTTTCATAGCATCATAAGCTTCAACTTGTTGAGTATTAACATCACCCATTGCTGACTTTAAAATATTTGAAAATGAATCACCTTCTACTTTTGTAGGAGTTTGATTGTTTATATTATTTTGTGTTCCAATTGTACCAACTGACCCAATTGAACTTAAAACTTCACCTAAATTCATATTTTCATCCTTTAATTAATTTCTTCTACTTTTTTTGTTAACTTTAATTCTGCTTCTTTTATCTCTAATTGATGTAAAAGTAGATTTATTCTATCTTCTGCTATCTTGTGAATATTCTTATCTGAACCTGACTTTAGATTAAATAATAAAATAAGCAAAGATATCATCATATTTGATATACCTTTTAATCCTATTGTTACTAATATTGTACCTAAAAGCATCTCATAAGGAGTATAAATATGTGCATTGAAAACAAAAAAGATCATCGTCCCAAAAAAACCAGCACCAATGTACATTTTAAATACATCGCTTTGTACCATATCTTTTGCAAATCGTTCAACTAACATCTATTCCCTTAGTTTAATTCTTTTAGTAAATTATCTACTATATCATTTAGATCGTTATAAGCTTTATCTTCTTTGAATTTCATTGAAAAAAGAACTCTTTTTCTTGCTGAAATCTGAATATTTTGTGTAACACTTATACTACCTATATATATTACCATAAATTTCCTATTTAGTTGGTTTTTTTGTGCTAAAGTTTTAATAGATTGTGTAATTGTTGCCCCGATTTGGTAATTTTTAGTATGATTAAAGCATAAAAGTAGCTTCTTCTTTGTTTGACTTACCATCTTTATTAAAGCATATGCATCAGTTATTGCACTAGGGTCTGTTGTGGTAACTGCTAAAATTTCATCAGATACATTTAGAAATTCTTGTACATATTCATTTAGTCCAGCCCCCGTATCTACAAGTAAAATATCATAAGTATTTAGTTTAACTATATCTGTTACTATTCTAGAAAATACAAAGCTACTACTTCCTTTTGCATATTGAAATCCACTCTTTCCAGCACAAAGTGTAATATTGTTATATTTTGTTTTTGTAAGTGTTTCTTCTAGTGTTGCACTACCATCAATATAATCAAAAAGGGAGAATTTAGGGCGTACATCAAATAAAACTTGCATATTTGCTAAGCCAATATCGGCATCTATAACAGCTATTTTTAGATTCTTTTTAGATAACAAAAATGCTATATTTGCAGTGAGTGTTGATTTACCAACACCACCTTTTCCTGAAGTAACAGCAATAACTTTTGTTTTTGATACTATATTTTCTTTTGATGAAAGTGATACAAGTTTTTCACCTTGTGTTGAAATACCTTCAGTCAATTTTATATCTTAGGGCAAATCTGATTCATAAAACAATCAATAATAAAAGGAGACTCAGCAACTATTAAATCATCAGGAACATTTTGTCCTATTGATAAATAAGATATTGATTTTTTAGATTGATGAGTAAATGATATAAGACTACCAAAACTTTTTGTTTCATCAAGTTTTGTAAAACTAAGATAGTTGATACCTAATATAGAATATCTATTGTAAATTTCATATAAATCAGATGTTTTAGTATTTGCAGGTAAAACCAAAGTTTTTTCTATAGTTACATTGTCATTAATATTTTGTTGATATTGACTAATCATCTCTATTTTATCAATATCATATTGACTACTTCCTGCTGTGTCTATTAAAATATAGTTACAATCATGAAGTCTTGCAATAGCATCACTTAAATCTTCAGTCTTTTTTACAACTTCAAGAGGAAGTCGCATTATATTTGTATATGCTTTTAGTTGCTCAATAGCACCAACTCTAAATGAATCTAAAGTAATAATACCAACTTTATAATTAACAGGCATTTTATAAGCATATCTAGCTGCAAGTTTTGCAATAGTAGTAGTTTTTCCAACTCCTGTTGGTCCTACAAACATCATAACTTTCTTTTGCGTTGCTAAAAGAGGTACTTCATATTTAATAGGTATCAATCTTTTTAATATCAATTTAAAAAAGTCATTTACTTTAGCTGGACTTGATTTAAAACTAACAGGAAGTTGAACTATTGTTTTTTTGAAAATAGTATATATCATCTCTTCATCAAATTCATTTAATTCAAAAAGATTATACATATCTATAAATTCAGGTGGAATATCCAAATCAAATAGTGTACTTTTTGGTTCCCAAAGTGATTTTTGTACATTGTCTATAGAGTTTTGCATACTTAATATCTCAGCTTTAAAATCACAAACTTGAGCTGTAGGTGTTTCTTGAGAATCTGTACTAATCGTTTGTTGTTGTATAGCTATAGGAGTTTCTTCTTCTAATCCAACTAATATCTCATATACATTAGGTGTAGTTTTTGTTTTAGCTTGTATTTTCTTTGTGTAGATTACTATAGCATCTTCACCACACTGTCTTTGTGCTTTTCTTAAAGCTATAGTTGGAGTTTCACCTAAAAATGAAATTGTTTTCAATAATCTCTCCCATCTTTATATATCTTCTCAACTTTTCCATTTTCATTTTTTATTCTGATATATTTTTCTGTCTCTTTTATAACTTTTGCATTTCTTTCTATTGAAAGATTACCAAAATTAAAAATAACTTTATTTGATTTTTTAGCAACATATAAGTCTTTTCTACAAATAATATTTCCAGCTTTAATATGACTTTTTGCACGGTATTGATTTAAGAATAAATCTTCTTCTACAATAGGTTTGCAATATCTTGATATCTCTTCTGTAGAAACCTTATCTTGATATAAGTGAGATTTTTGTATTTTTTCTTTGTATGGTATATTTTTTGATGCTTTAATTACTACAACTGAAGCATTTAAATTTATTAGTAGAAATAAAAAACTGATAAAAAGTTTTTTCACTAGGCAGTTACTTCCAATAAAGACCCGCCATTTGCCTCTGTTAAGTTATCAATAATATCTTTATACATCTCTTTTACAGGTAAAACTATAGATGCCAATCTTGTATTTAATTCTGATAACTCTACTAAGTGAGTTTCTAAATCATCAACATCAAATCTATATTTATCTACATTTTCCCCTGCTTGAACAGCTTTAATTAGTTCAGCATTTAGGTCTGACTTTAACTCAACTATAGCTTCCATTTGTTCTAGTTTTATATCATTTCTATCTAAAAGTTTTTCATGATTTGCTTGCTTTACATCCTCAATATCATCAAGAATATTTTGCTTTAACAACTTAACTGTATCTATCATTTGTTTTACTATTTGAGGTATCATTGTTTATTCTCACTTAAAAATTTATATAACATATCACTAATTCCTAAACTACCTGATGACTTTTGTGAAAGACTATCTGTGTACATACCTTTAACAATATCAGACCCCACACCTTCTCCAGCAAGTTTTGATGACTTTAATGAAACCTCTAATAATTGATTCATAAAAAAAGATTCAAAGTCATTACAAACAGCTTTTAGATTTTTATCATCTACTGTGTTAGCTGAAATATTTTTAAACTTATCTGGTCTTAAAGTTGACATATCGGCAAATTGGTTTGATATTTCCATATTTTATTCCTTTACTCTATCAAAAAAGCTAGATTCTTCTATATTTTTAGTTTGATTTTTAGATGCTGTAAATTTTAGTTCTACTCTTCTATTTTCATTTGCATCAGCTGATTTTGGATGATATGAACCATAAGCAGATACTTTTAAAGAAGCAGGTGCAATACGGTTTCTAATTAATTCTTTTACAACAGATATAGACCTAAGTGCTGAAATATCCCAACTATCTCGTGGAATACTATCATTGTTTATATTTTTAGAAGCAAATCCCATAACTTCTATATCAAATCCTTGAGGCATAGTTCTAATAATTCTAGATAGTTTTGCAATAAACTTTTTTGCTCTGCTATTATTTACTTTATAATCACCCTCTTCAAACATTAAAGATGATGGTATATCTATTGAAAATTCATTATTTGATTCTAGCGATACTGTAATATCTTCATACTCTTCATCACTAGTCTCATTAAATTGTGTCGCTAGTTCTTGAATATTGTGCATAGATTCTTGTGCATCATCTCCAGTACCAGTATCTTGTGTAGCTCCATCATGACTTTGATTTATGAAAGATGCTGCTAAAGATTGTTGTTCAGCAGATGCAGTATCTTCAGCACCTTCTAAAAATCCCATACTTCGTCGCATAATATCAAAGTACTCTTCAACTTTTTTCTTATCCATAGTAGCCATAGATAAAAGTAGAATAAAGAAACAAAGTAGAAGTGACATAAGGTCACCAAATTGAACTAGCCAACCTGGTAAACACTTAGGACATTCTGGACACTTTTTTTTACCCATTTTAGCTATTAACTCTCTGCATGTTCGCTACTTGGCATAATAGCATTTAACTTCATTTTAATATTACCAATAGATTCTTCAGCAGCAATCATAACTGCACCTTGAATTGTAATTTGCCCAGCAATCATCTCAACTGTATGTTTTTGTTCAAGTTTTGATTCGATAATACCTGCAATTAAAGTACCAATTAAAGCACCATAAAGTGTAGTAAGTAACGCAACGGCCATAGCAGGACCAACGGCAGCAGGATCAGCAAGATTGGCAAGCATGGCAACTAGTCCAATAAGTGTTCCAGCCATTCCCATCGCACCAGCACTACCACCCATATTACCAAACATACTAATCATAGTTTTGTGACGACCTTCCATATGTTCTAACTTTACATCAAGCAAAGCTTCAACAACATCTGGTTTTGTACCATCTACAAGTAAGTTCATTGCTTCTTGAAAAAATGGGTCAGTTTCAGCAGCAACTTTTTGTTCAATACTCATAACACCATTTTTCTTAATATCTGTAGCATAAGCAATAATTTTTTCTATTAATTCAGGAGTAGCAGCAACTTTTACTTCACCAAAAGCTATACCAAAAGCCTTACTAAATTTTCCTAAATCTTTACCCTCAAATTGACCAACAGTAACAAAAGCAGTACCACCAAATACAATAATAACAGAAGGAATATCTATATATGCACCAAATCCAGCACCACCTAGAAAAATAGCAAGAGCAATAAGTGACCAGCCTCCGACGAAGGCAATGAGAGTTGTTTTATCCATTAAAATACCTTTTTAAAATTCAATTTTATCTATACCAATTTTTTTGATTTTTACACCAAATCTACCATCAACAATTACAGCTTCGCCCTTACCAATTAAGATACCATTTGCAAGTATATCAAGAGGCTCATTTACCATTTGTTCTAGTTCTATAATAGAACCTGTATCCCAGTTTAAAATATCTTTTAATAACAATGTTTTTACACCAAGACGAACACTTAATTTAAATTTTATATCAAATAAAAGTTTTAAGTTTTCAGTTGATTCTTCTCCTAGCATAGCAGTTATACTATTTGCAGCAGGAGCACCTCCTGCAGCTGCTACACCACCACCAACAGCACCTGAATTTCCATCATCAACAGGCTCTTCACCTGTTACGATTAAACAAAGGTATGGGATAGTTTCAGCATCAAAGTTTAAAAATAAAGGATATTCTTTATCAGCTAATTTTAGATTGAAACGATGAGTATTTTCTACAGGAGATACATCTCCACATTGAACTACTTCTGATTCACCTAAAGTAAACTTTGCTCCACCTAAATCTTCATAGCCTTGTGCATTGATATTTGTTACCATACTACCACAAATATTTGATACTATTTCATTTAAAGCATCAGCAATCTCATCATCAATACTTGTCTTTACATCACCAAAACCACCAAGCATTAAAAATTCAAATTGTGCAGCAGCTTCAACTGGAATATAAAATTTCCATTTTACAGTTTGAAAATCAGAAAACTCAAAATTAACATTAACACATGCACATTCTAAAGATTCAAAGTCTGAAGCTTCAGCTGCTTTTGTTTCAGTTACTGTAGCTTCTACAGCTAATAAACTTGCTAATGTACTACCTATATCATCTTTGATAATATGTGATAAATCTGATGTCAATTGCTATCCTAATATATTTATTTTATATTTTACTAACTTGATGTTTGTAAAAATTCTGCTTTCATTCTCATGATTTGTTCAGTTGGAAATTGATATTCAATACCCTCTTTTAAAACTCTTACAAAAAATTGTTTTGATTCTTTGTCATAACCAAACTTAACATTATCCAAGATAACTTCATTGTCTTCAACTTTATTTTGTTGTGCTGATAAATTTTTATATTTTTCATCTGGCTCAACTAAATGTTTTTTTTCTAAATCTTCAACTTTACTTATCTTTGCAACATGCTCCAAAGAAGCTTGTTCCATTATTTCTAATCGTCCTAATTGCATAAGTATCTCCCTTTTAAGTAATTTTAACTAAATCTAATAATTATAACATAATCTAAGTAAAACTATATATCTTCCAATAATTTATCAAAACCAACTAATTTGAAATCAATTAAATCACCCTCATAGACCTCTTTAAAGTATTGTCTTGATGTTTGTACTTTTAGTTCATTTAGGAACTTAATACCAATTAAAAAAGATATATCTGTATCGTGTTTTAGAACATTTTTTGCTTCATATAATGAAAGAGAAGCTTCATCTTTTTTATTAGCTTCTAAATAAGAAGCAATCAGTAGCATATAAGTATATTTATCTTTTAAATCATACTGTTTTTGTAAATATTCTACTAGTGAAATAGAAGATTCAGGGTCTTTATAATATAAATTTATCAAAGCTTTTGTACGATAATAAGTTGCCGTTGTATCAAGATTTATATTTAAATTTGCCACTTTAAATAATCCTATAGCTTTTAAAATATCTATATAAGTTCGTGTAATAATCATAGGACCTTTTATAAAATAGTTATTATAAACTGTTGGCATATTATCTTGTATTCTTGATATATATTGATAGTCGCTTTCATCTTTTTCTCTTGCAACTTGAGTTAGCATATATACAAGTGGGTCTTTTGGAAATTCAGTAAACAATGCTTCATCTTTTCTAATACCTTTTTTATCTACATTTTCTAAGAAATACAAACTTCTAAAAAAGATAGATTTTTTATATTCCATTGTTAAAGTTTTTTTATCTGGCACTAAAGTTGAGTCATATATAATTTTATAAATATATTGTCCAAAGAAGTTATACATACCTTTTTTTATCAAAATATTGTTAATAAGTGCTTCTCTTTTATCTTTATGTAAAGTTACTTTCATACGGTCAGCACTTATTAGTGTCATAGCTGCAAATAGTTTATTTGCTTTTTGAAGACCATAGGCTTTGTTAAAATACTTATATGCTTTACTAAACTCATCAACTTGAGCATATGCTAAGGCAAGATTGTAATATTCATATGGATATATTTTATTATCAACATTAAGTAAATTTTGCAACTTATATGCTCTTTTTATTGGGTCATCTTTTATGATTTTCATTAAAATAGCGTTATATTCTATAATATTATCTAGCTCATTAAGATTTTTCTCATTTTTTAATATAAATGCTTGTGTTGATTCAACTTTTACTTCATCATTATCAGCAAAGATATATGGACTAAAATAAAATATTAAATCAGTTTTTCTATTTTTATTAAATTTTGTACTTTTATCAAAATACTCTTTTGGTGAAAGTTTATTTTCATTAAAAAACAACTCTAAAGGCATCTCAATATGAGTATGAAAAATCTTATCTCTTTTTAGTACTATTTCAAGATTGTCTTCTAGCCAATTAAAATTATTTGCTTTTAAAGATGTAAATACTTTTAGCCATACAACTTTATTTAGCATCATATCATTTGCTACTAAACCTTGTGCTTGATTTAGATACAACATAGCAGATTCATATTCATCTAGTTTGATATGAAGCATAGCAATTTTTAGTGCTATTGGATACTTCATACTTTTTAGAACTTCTAAAGCACTTCTATAATCTTTTAGTTCAATATGAACATCTACAATCAATCTTTTTGTATGTTCATCTAGGTTTGGTAATTTTTTAGATAGTGATACAATCTCTTTCATAAACTTTTTATTATTTGTGATTTTGTATAAATAATAAGCAGCACTCATATAAGAGTAGGGTGCTTGTGTTGATGCTTCTTTTACATCATATATTTTTTTTAGATATAAGTAGGCATTGTTTCTTGACTTTAGTTTATAGTATGCAATACCAATATTTAACCAACTAGCAACTTTCATAATTTTTTCAGTTTGTTTGAAAAGTTTAATAGCTTTTTGGAACTGCTTTTGTTCAAGATATAAAACAGCATTATTAAATTTTATCTTTAATTCTACTTTTGTACTCTCTTTTGTTAAGTGTTTATATTTGAATAATATTTGTGGTTGAGATTCTAAAATATTATCTTCTTTAGCAAATAAAGAAGTCTGAAGTATTAAAGCATAAGATACAAAAATATAAAAAATTGATTTTGTCATATATTTATACCCTTTAATTAAATAGCACCAACAGAGGCATATAGTTCATCAACTCTTTCTTGTAGAAGCTTATTTCTATGTTCAAGCTCATTGTTTGAAATTTTGATTTGTTGTAGGTCATCACGAGCTACTTGTAAAGTTTCGTGTGAATCACCAATAGCATTAATTGAAGTTTTTATTTGTGCTTCATATTTTGCTATTAGCCCTTCTAGTGTAGATATTGAGCTTGTAGCTGAATCTTTTTCTTCTATAATACGGCGATACATAGCTTTATAAATATTCATTGTACTGAAGAAATATAAAGCTAGAACACCAACTATACCTAAAAGTAAAAAATTTTCCACTACTACCCTTTAACCTAAACTATCTTATCTTTTCAGATTTATCAATGTATTTAAAATTGCATCTGCTGTTGTAATTGACTTAGCATTTGCTTCAAATGCTCTTTGGAATACCATTAAGTTTACAAG
>CAYUNC010000040.1:0-10109 GCA_964445915.1 uncultured Arcobacter sp. | reverse complement strand
ATTATTTATTTTATATAAGTTTAAGAAATACTTTAAGAGAATAAATATATAAATAAAAGGTTGATTTTATGTTTAAAAATATGTCTATTAGGAAAAAAAGTAATTATAGTATGATTATTATGGGAATAGGACTAATTGTTCTTGTATACTCATCTATTTCAGGGTTAGGTTCACTAAATAAATCATCTCAAATGGCTGAAGCTATTGGTGCAAAAATAGTATTTAATCAAAAGATTATAGCAGTTCATGAAAAATTTATGGGTACTTTATGTGGTTCTATGGTTAAAAATAAAGAATTTACTGGTAGTACTGACCATAAAACTTGTATTTTAGGAAAGTGGTATTCAAAATTTAAAGTAAGTGATGACTATAAAGAATTACCAAAAAACTTAAAGACTAAATTTATTACTATGGAAAAACATCATGCTAAAATTCATGCTATAGGAAAAGATTATAAAACTAACTATATATTTTATGATAAACACTTAAAAAGTATAATTTTACGAAAAGAGATAGGTCAGATGAACTGGGCTTCAAAATTATCTTTATCAATAGTAAATAGTGTTGTTTCAACTGCTCAAACTAATCCAGATACATGTCGTTATGGTAAATGGTATAATAAATTTAAGAAAAGTGATAGATTTAATAAGTTAGATAGTAAAATCAAAAAACTATTATTCGATATAGAAACACCTCATAAAGATATTCATAGTTCTGCAAATACTATTATACAACTACAAAAAAATGGTAACTTCACAGAAGCTATGGAACATTATAAAAATCATACTCTAGTATCTCTAGGGAAAATAAAAAAAGCTATGGAACAAATTACATATATATTAGATGCTAATGAAAAAACAAATAAAAGTATTATAAATGATATTACGGTAACTGCTCCTAATGAATTCAAATTTGTTATTGATGCTTTAGAATCTTATAATAAATATTTAGTAGATAAAGAACATCATATCGTAATGCACAATGGTGATCTAGTTAAAATGATTGATGCTGAACTTATTGTTATTGGTATTATATTAGCTATTATATTTATAGTTTTATATGGAGTTATTCAAGGTACTTTAAAATCTATTGCATCTTTACATAACGGAGTTCACAATCTAAATTCTGGACATGGTAGTATATCTGATAGAGTTGAAAAAACTTCTAATGATGAGCTTGGTGTTGTAGTTACAGATTTTAATGAATATTTACAGTCTATTGAAGATAGTGCAAAAGAAGACCAAGTAGTAATTAATGCAGTTAAAAAAGCGGTTGAAGTTGCTAAAACAGGACTAATCAAACAACAAGTTGAAGCTAGTACTTCAAATGAAGGCTTAGAAGAATTAAAGAATGGATTCAATGATTTACTTAATACTGTATCTACAAAAGTTTGTGGGAATTTAAATAAAATTTCTGATACTTTAGAACAATATGCTAAATTTAACTTTACTCATAGAATTTCAGGAGATATGGGTGAAGTATCACAGGGACTAAATAATCTTGCTGAGATTATTAATAAAATGTTAGTTGATAATAAAACAAATGGATTAACATTAAAATGTAGTTCAAGTACTCTATTAGAAAATGTAGATAACTTAAGTAGTTCTTCAAATCAAGCAGCTACTTCACTTGAAGAAACAGCAGCAGCACTTGAAGAGATTACAGGTAATATTATTAGCAATACTGAAAATATTGTAAAAATGTCAAACCATGGAACTGAAGTTAAAGATTCTGTAGAAAAAGGTCAAGAACTTGCAAATCAAACAACAACTGCGATGGATGAAATAAATACAGAAGTTACAGCAATTTCTGAAGCTATTGGTGTAATTGACCAAATAGCATTTCAAACAAATATTTTATCACTAAATGCAGCAGTTGAAGCAGCAACAGCAGGAGAAGCTGGAAAAGGTTTCGCCGTAGTTGCTCAAGAAGTTAGAAATCTTGCAAGTCGTTCAGCAGAAGCAGCTAATGAGATTAAAACTTTAGTTGAAAATGCTAAAAATAAAGCAAATGATGGTAAAAATATAGCAGATGAGATGATAGACGGCTACAGTAACTTAAATAACTCTATATCACAAACTTTAGACCTTATCTCTGGTGTTGAGTTAGCAAGTAAAGAGCAACAAAGTGGAATTGAACAAATCAATAGTGCTATAAATAGCCTTGATCAACAAACTCAAAACAATGCAACAGTTGCAACTGATACAAAGGGTATAGCAATAGAAACACAAAGTATTGCACAAGATATTGTGGATGATGCAAACAAAAAAGATTTTATAGGAAAAGATGATGTAAAATCTAAGAATATAAAAAGTTCTATTAATACTGTAGAAACAACAACAAAAATAGCTCCAAAGAGAGAAGTAACTCCTAAAAAAGATGTGGTTCCAAAAAAAGAAGTAATAGCATCAAAAGACAAAGATGAGTGGGAAACTTTTTAAATAAAATAAATGGGTGTAAAATTATAAATTCTAGGTATAATGCAAAATAAATACTAGAAAGAATATAAATGAGTAAAAAAACTATACTAATTATTACAGATGGCATTGGGCATAATGATTCTTGCGAATTTAATGCTTTTTGCCAAGCTAAAAAACCAACTTATGATTATCTATTTAATAATATCCCAAATTCATTAATAAAAACTTATGGACTAGATGTAGGACTTCCTGCTGGACAGATGGGGAATAGTGAAGTTGGTCATATGACTATTGGTAGTGGTAGAGTTTTATATCAAGATTTAGTAAAAATAAATATTGCAATTGAAGATGATACTTTAAAAGAAAATCAAATACTACAAGATACAGTTTCAAACTCTAAAAATCTTCATCTTTTAGGACTTATTAGTGATGGTGGGGTACACTCACATATCAATCATATCATCGCTTTGGCAAAGATTGGTGCAAGTTCTGGAAAAAAAGTTTTTATTCATATCATCACTGATGGTAGAGATGTTTCACCTACAAGTGCAAAACAATATATCCAACAACTTATTGATATATGTGATGACAATATAAGTATAGCAACTGTTTCAGGACGATACTATAGTATGGATAGAGATAATCGTTGGGATAGAGTACAAAAAGGTTATGATGAGATAGTAAAAGCAAAAACTACTTCAAACTCTAATATCTTAGACTATATAGATACTCAGTATGCAAAAGATATTTTTGATGAATTTATTGAGCCTATCTCATTTGATGGTTACCAAGGTTTTCAAGAAAATGATAGTGTACTTTTTTGTAATTTTAGAAGTGATAGATTTCGTGAAATTTCAAATGCAATAGCAAATAAAAAGTTTGACAACTTTCCAACTAAAAAGCTAAATCTACATATTGCAACTATGACACAATATGATAAAAACTTACCACTACCTATTCTTTTTCCTAAAACTGCACCTGAGAATACTTTGGGAGATGTAATATCAAATGCTAATCTTACTCAGCTTCATACAGCAGAAACAGAGAAATATGCTCATGTAACATTTTTCTTTAATGGTGGTATTGAAGATGAATTAGAAGGTGAAAAAAGAGAGCTTGTAAGTAGTCCTGATGTAGCAACCTATGATTTACAACCACAAATGTCTGCACCTCAAGTTTGTGATATAGTTTTAAATGGTATGAAAAATCAAGAAGATTTTATAGTTGTAAATTTTGCAAATGGCGATATGGTAGGACATACAGGAAATCTTGAAGCTGGAATCCAAGCAGTTCAATGTGTTGATGAACAGTTAGGACGGATTATTGCTAAAGCTAAAGATGAGGATTATAATATTATTATTACAAGCGATCATGGAAATTGTGAAAAGATGAAAGATGAGGATGGAAACACTTTGACAAATCATACTGTTGGAGATGTTTATTGTTTTGTAATATCTGACAAAGTAACCACTTTAAAAGATGGTGGATTGAACAATATTGCTCCAACAGTTTTAAAACTAATGGAACTAGATATACCATCTCAAATGGATAAGGCACTTTATGACTAGATATTTATTTTTAATAGTTTTTATTTTTAATAGTTTTAGTTATGCTAAGTTAAATATTATTGTAAGTATATTACCTCAGCAAAGTTTTGTGAATGCCATTGGTAAAGAGAAAGTAAATACTACTCTTATGGTAAAGCAAGGTACTTCTCCTCACTCTTATGAGCCAAAACCATCTCAAATGAAAGATATTAGTAAAGCTGATATATATCTTGCTATTGGGGTTGAGTTTGAACAAACATGGCTACAAAAGTTTGCAAATCAAAATAAAAATATGAATATCATAGATATAAGCCAAAATATCAAAAAAAATACTAAAAAACTTGACCCACATATCTGGACAAGTCCTAAAAATACTAAAGTTATAGCTAAAAATATTTTAGATACTTTAGTTAAATTTGATGTAGAAAATAAACAATATTATACAACTAACTACAATGCATTTATAAAACTTATAGAACAAACTGATAAAAACATAAAGACAATCTTGCAAAACACTCCTAAAAACTCAAAGTTTATGGTGTTTCACCCTGCATGGGGATACTTTGCTAAAGATTATAATTTAATTCAAATGGCTATAGAAGTAGATGGGAAAAATCCAAAACCAAAAGCTATTATCACTCTAATAAAAGAGGCAAAAGCTCAAAAAGTAAAGGCAATTTTAACAGCACCTGAGTTTTCAACTAAAACTGCAAAACAAATTGCAAAAGCTGTAGGAGTGCCAGTGATACAAATCAGTCCACTAAATAAAAACTGGTCACAAAACTTAGAAAATCTAGCACAAGCAATAGCAAACTAATGTCTATAATAAATATAAACAATCTTTCATTTAGCTATGACAAAGATATAATTCTTGAGAATATAAATCTTACTATTAATGAAAAAGATTTTTTAGCAATCATTGGTCCAAATGGTGGTGGTAAATCTACATTATTAAAACTTATTCTTGGTATCAATAAAAGTAAAGATGACTCTATAAAAATTTATGATAAAAAGCCTATTCAGAATCTACAAAACATAGGTTATGTTCCACAAAATACAAATATAAATACATCATTTCCTATTAAAGTAATAGAAGTAGTTATGATGGGGCATATTAGGACAAAATCAGAAGAAAATAAAAGTAATAATATCTTTAATAAATATTTTAAGATAGGCTACAATCAGTTTGAAAAATCATGTGCATTAAACTCGCTAAAAAAAGTAGGTATGGAAGAGTTTGCAAATAAAAAAATTGGTTCTCTTTCAGGTGGGCAAAGACAAAGGGTGATGATAGCTCGTGCTTTATGTTCACACCCTGAAGTTTTAATACTTGATGAACCAACAGCAAATATAGATGTAAGTGGACAAAAACAAATATATGAATTACTAAAAGAGTTAAATAAATCTATTACTATTTTAGTAGTTAGTCATGATATTTCTGTGATACTTAGCTATGCTTCTAAGGTTGCTCATATTAATAGAACATTAACTTATCATGATATTACAAATCATAAACAAAATCTAAAAAACAACAATGACCATTTTTGTGAAGTTGAGATGTTGCAGATGCTAGGAGACCATAAATGTTAGAAGCTTTAAACTATGAGTTTATTCAAAATGCTATTTTAGCAGGTCTATTAGTTAGTTTTGCAAGTGGTATTATTGGGTCTTTGATTGTTGTAAATCGTATGGTTTTTTTAGCAGGTGGAATTGCTCATACATCTTATGGTGGGATTGGATTAGCAGTTTATTTTGGGTTTCCTATTTTCTTGGGTGCTTCACTTTTTGCTGTTTTATCTGCTATTTTAATGGCTATTATTACGCTTAATCAAAGAGAAAAAATAGATACATTTATTGGACTTATTTGGGCTGTTGGTATGGCTATTGGGATTATTTTAATTGATTTAACTCCTGGATATAGTGTTGATTTGATGAGTTATCTTTTTGGTTCAATACTTGCTGTAAGTTCTGCTGATATTACATATATGAGTGTACTTTTAACTTTTATTATTTTAATAGTGACTATTTTTTATAGACAAATATTGGCTGTTTCTTATGATAGTGAATATGCACAATTAAGAGGTATAAATATTAAGTTATTTTATACTTTGATACTTATATTGTCTGCTTTAACTGTTGTAATTTCTATAAAAGTAGTAGGTCTTATTTTAGTAATTGCTCTTTTAACTATCCCTATTTATATAGCTGAAAAGTTTTCAGATTCATTAGGTGGAATGATGTTTATATCAGGTCTTTTATCTTCTATTTTTACACTTAGTGGTCTTTACTTATCTTATGAATATAACATAACATCTGGAGCAACTATTATCTTAGTAAGTGCCGTTTGTTTAATACTTTTTCTTATAATTACTAAGTTCAAAAAAACCATATAATTTAAGCTTTATTATAATATACTAGTTATATATAAATCAAAGATGGTAAAACTATGACACACTTAGAACAAGAAAATGAAGAACTAAAATCTTATATTAAATCTCTAAAGGCTTCTAATGTTCAAAAAATAGCTACTATTAGTAAGCTAAACTCTATTGGAGTAAGTCTTGCTACAAAAACTGACATCTCTTCAATCTTAAAAAATATACTAATAAATATCAAAGAATTTACTCATGCAGATGGGGGAACTATCTATCTAGCTTATGGTAATAAACTTACTTTTAAACATATTTTAAATGATACTCTAAATATTGTACAAGATGACAATGATGACTTAGGTGATGTTTGGAATTATCTTGAAATAAAAAAATCTAATGATAATATGATAGCTGTAAATTGTGCTTTAAATAAAGAGATTATTAAAATTGATAATATTGAAACAAATACTGAATTTGATTTTAGTGGAACAAAAGCTTTTGAAAAAAAGACTGGTTATATTTCTAAATCAATGTTAGTTATCCCTATGGTTGATGATGATAATAATCTTATAGGTGTCTTACAACTAATAAATAAACAAGACCAGTTTCATAAAGAAATATTATCATTTACTGATGCTGATATAAACTTAGCACACTCCTTAGCTTCTCAAGCTTCTGTTGCAGTGAATAAATTTCAACAAGATAAAATAATAATACAACAATCAAAAATGGCAGCTATGGGAGAGATGATAGACGCTATTGCTCATCAGTGGAAACAGCCGTTAAATGTTATTAATATGTGGGCTTCAAAATTAGACTTTAAAATGGAATGTAATCAAGAGATAGAAGAAGATATGTTAAAAGATTTATCTAGAAGTATTCAAGACCAAGTCAAACATCTTGTAACTACATTAGATGATTTTAGAATATTTTTTAGACCAAATAAAAATAAAGAAACAGTATGTATTGCCGAAATAATAAATTCTGTTCTTGCTTTACTTCGTGATGATATCCAAATAAATAGTATTAAAGTAGAAGTAACTGGTAGTTTAGATTTAAATTGTAATGTTATCTCAAATGAATTAAAACATATTTTTATTAATTTAATCAATAACTCTAAAGATGCTTTTAATTCAAATAATATAAAAGATAGAAGAATGACTTTTAATATTAGTGAAAAGAAAGGTTTTGTTTCTATTAGTATTATAGATACAGCAGGTGGGATACCTTTAGATATTATTGATAATATTTTCAAAGCAAATATAACAACAAAAGAGAATTCTGAAGGTACTGGGATAGGCTTATATATGTCTACACAAATAGCACAAAAGAATCACGGGGAATTATCTGTTAGAAATATAGCTAATGGTGCTGAATTTATATTAAATATTAATAACTAAGGGTATAAATGAAAGCACTAAAAACAACCTCTTTGGTACTGTTATTACTTTTAATATCAGTTTATGTACTGCTTTTTACTCCATTAAATACACTAACTATCGTACCTATTATAAAAGATAAAATATCAAAAGCGACTAAAATAGAAGATATACAAATCAATCATTTCAACCTATCTTTAAGTAGTTTAGAAATACTAGTATTAGTTCAAAATCAAATGATTAAAATCAATAGTTCTTTTGGAATACTTGCAAAAACTTTAGATACATCTTATGAAGTAGATATAAAAGATTTAAGTACTTTCAATAAAGTTAGCAATCAAAAACTACAAGGTACTTTTTATACTGTTGGTACCTTAAAAGGTACATTTGATGATTTAAATTTAGTTGGTTTTGCAAAACTTGCAAATGGAGAGATAGATTATAAGCTTAAAATTGATAGAAATAATATCAGAGATATAATACTTGACATCAACTCAATAGACTTACCAACTTTATTAACTATGGTAAATCAGCCACAATATATAAATGGAAAACTAAGTGCAAATACAACTATCTCATCTATAAATTTAGAAGATGTTCAATTTAAAGCAAATGTTAAAGCTGGGAAATTTAATGTTGCAGTTTTTCAAGAAAATTTAGCTTTGACTATTCCAAAAAGTAAATTTAGTTTGGATACTAATATAAACTTACAAAATAAAATTGGAGATTTTAAATTTGATTTTAGTTCAAATCTAATTAGACTTTGGACAAAGGGAAATATCAATCTAAATACTTTGAATACAAATAGTAAATATAAAGTTTTAATCAACAATCTCGCAATGCTAGAGCCAATAATTGGAATAAAATCAAAAGGTGCTATCCAAACTAATGGAACCATAAAAGGTGATAAAAAAGATATGACTATAGTTGGTAAATCAAATCTTGCTAAAGGTAATACAACTTATAATATCAATCTTAAAAATATGGCAATTAACTCTATAAAAGGTAATATAAAAGATACTAAAATTGATGAGTTGCTTTC
Source organism: uncultured Arcobacter sp. (assembly GCA_964445915.1). GTDB lineage: Bacteria > Campylobacterota > Campylobacteria > Campylobacterales > Arcobacteraceae > CAJXII01. The sequence continues at coordinate 1,349 of CAYUNC010000040.1, read as the reverse complement.
TATGGTAAATCAACCAAAATATGCAAAAGCAAAACTAAATATGAACTTTGATATTAAACTACTTCCAACTTTAAAAGGAAGTATCAATACTGCTATATCAAAAGGTACTTTTAATCAATATTTTATAAAAAAAGATTTTGATATTAAGCTACCAAAGTATGCAAATTTTAATCTAAAGACAAATACAACTTTAGATAAAAATATTATAAAAACAAATACTTTATTAAATAGTTTTGCAGCAAAACTACAAACAGAAAAAACAATATTTGATACAGATACTTCAACTTTAACAACTGACTATACTTTAACTATTCCTAGTCTTAAAAAGTTATATTTTATTACAAATCAAAAGATGCAAGGTAATATAAGGGTTACTGGAGATGTAAAGTTTGATAAATCTTTAACTGCAAATTTTAATTCAAAGAAATTTAATGGAGATATAGAAGGGACATTAAAAGATAACAATCTTACTGTATCTATGAAAAATATAGAATCTTTGCAACTACTTGATATGATGTATTATCCAAAGGTATTTACATCAAGTATAGATGTTGATTTAAAATATAACTTAACTACAAAGCAAGGATTGTCACAAGTTAATACTAATAATGGTAAATTTTTGCCAAATAAACTAAGCAATACAATTAATCAGTATATTAAAAAAGATTTAACAACGGAAGTTTATAAAGTGGCAATATTAGATACAAAAATAGACAACCAAAAACTTCACAATCATCTATATATGAAAAGTGAAAATAGTAAAATAGATTCATCTAGAATGCTTATAGATTTGGAAAAAAGTCATATAGATTCAGCTTTTAATATAGATTATTATTCATATACATTAGGAGTTGAAGCAAAAGGGAATCTATCAAATCCGAAAGTAAAGATTGATACTGGAAATCTTATAAAAGCTAAGGCTAAAGAAAAAGTACAAAGTTATATACAAGATAAATTTGGAGATAAAGTTGATGATAAAATCAAAAAGAAATTAGGTGGCTTATTAAATGGTCTTTTTAAATAAAGATTAGATAAAATTGCAAAATATAATAAATAAAAGGAAATAAAATGGATTTTGTATCAATAATAATGGGAAGTAAAAGTGACTATGAGATTATGAAGCATTGTGCTGAGACTCTTGAATCATTTAATGTAAAGTATGAACTAATCATAAGTTCAGCTCATAGAAGCCCACAAAGAACAAAAGATTATATGAAAGAAGCAGAAGCTAAAGGCTCAAAAGTATTTATTGCAGCTGCTGGAATGGCAGCACATTTAGCAGGTGCATTAGCAGCAAGTACAACAAAACCAGTAATTGGAGTACCTATGAAAGGTGGTGCAATGGATGG
>CAYUNC010000039.1:0-10361 GCA_964445915.1 uncultured Arcobacter sp. | reverse complement strand
AGAGTTTAAACAATTTTAAAAAAAAGGGTATGAAATGAAAAACTTAAAAATCAAATCTAAAATATTATTGATGGTTGCAATAGCAATGATACTAATTGCTTCAATAGTTACTTATAAAGCTGTAGATACAACAAAAACTGTTTTAATAAAAAAGAGTTATGATAATTTAACCTCTTCTTTACATATAAAGAAACATACAATGGAAGATTATTTTAAGAGACAAATTAGAAATATTGAATTTATTGCAAAAAGTGAGAATACTTTAGACCTTAGTAATGAGCTAATACGAATACATAATAATTTAAATGTTGAAGGTAATTCAGATTATCCAGTAGATAATAAAGATGTAATAGAAGCTATGAAGCCATACACAAAGTTCTTTCATAATTATGTAAAGAATTTTGAATACAATGACTTATTTATAATTTGTGCTAAGCATGGGCATGTTATGTTTACTCAGGCAAAAGAATCAGACAATGGAGCAAATCTTACTCATGGTAAATTAAAGACAAGTGCATTGGCTCGTCTTTGGGATAAAGTTAGAAAATCAAAAAAGACTAGTATTATTGATATGGAGCCTTATGCACCATCAAATGGTGCTCCCTCTATATTTATTGGTACACCTATATATATTGATGGAAAATTTAGATCTGTACTTATTTTTCAATTAGATGATAAAGCAATTAATAATGTGATGAATTTTAGAGATGGATATGCTAATACCCAAGAAGATTTATTGGTTGGTGCAGATAAATTAGTAAGAAGTGATAGTTACCATCATCCTAAAACACATTCAATTAAAGCTTCATTTGCAAATCCTAAAATAGGAAAATATGATACAAGTACTGTAAGAGATGCACTTATTGGAAAAAGTGGTATAAGAATTTCTAAAAATCCAACTTCTAAGAACACAGTAATATCTGCATATTCTCCTCTTAAAGTTTCAGATGATTTAACTTGGGCTATTGTAAGTGAAATAGATAAATCTGTAGTATTGGAAGTACCTAATAAACTTCAAAATACTATAATTATTATATCATTGGTTGTTATACTAATTACCTTTTTTTTATTTTTTTATATAATAGACATATCTATTATAAAACCAATCTATAACTTACAATCTGGATTATTAAATTTCTTTGATTATCTAAATTATAAAGTTGATAAAGTAAATCCTATAACTATTAGTTCCAATGATGAAATAGGTGAGATGGGAGTATTGATAAATGAAAATATCAATACAATACAATCTGGATTAACTAAAGATGAGTTAGCAATAAACTCATTTATCTCTGTAGCCAAAGATGTAAAAAATGGATATCTAACATCAAGAATTGATATACAACCACAAAATCCATCTTTAATAAAAGTAAAAGATAATATGAATGAGCTATTGGATTCTTTAGAAAAATCTATAGGTAAAGATTTAAATAAATTATCAGAAGTTTTTGCTAACTTTTCACAAATGAATTTTAATTCTAAAATAGAAGAACCAACAGGAGATATAGAAAAAGCTGTAAATTTAATTGCAATATCAAATACTCAAGTGATAAGTAATGTTTCAAAAGTTTTATCTGATATATCTAATGGTGATCTATCTCATAGAATAGATATTGATTTAAAAGGTGATTTTGTAACTATAAAAACTTCTGTAAATAATCTTTGTAATTCTTTAGAAAGTTTATTTACAGAGCTTAATTCAATTATGAAAGGTATGAGTGATGGTAATTTAACAAAGTATTTAACAAGTTCATATAAAGGTGAATTTAATGCAATTAAAATATCTACAAATGAAACTATTTCTAAACTTGAAAATACAATTAAAGATGTAAATCAAACATCTGGTTTTATAGCAGATGGATTAAATGAAGTAAATATAACATCAGGTGAAATAGCAAATTCTGCTTCTGTACAAGCTAGGTCATTAGAAGAGACAACAGAAGCTATTGAAAAAATTGCACTAAATATATCAAATGAAGCACAAGATGTAAAACAAACAGCAGATATGGCAAATGAAGTTTATAGCATGTCAATAGATGCAAATAATGCAGTAGATAAGACATTGGAAGTGGTAAAAGATGTATCTACAAAAACAGCACTTATTGAAGATATAGCATACCAAACAAATCTATTAGCACTAAATGCAGCAATTGAAGCAGCAAGAGCAGGAGAACACGGTAAAGGATTCGCTGTTGTTGCTGTTGAAGTTCGTAAGCTTGCTAAAAGATCACAAGAGATTGCGAATGAAATTACGGATATAATAGGTATTACACTTGAAGAATCTACAAAAGCTGGTAAGCTTATGGGTAATATTATCCCTAATATGGAAAAAACAACTTCATTGATAGATACCATTTCTGGACTTGCAGATGAACAAAATAGAGAGATACAACAAATACATACTTCTATAATTAAACTAGATAAGATTACAGGACAAAATGCTACTGCCTCTGAAGAGTTAGCAGGTAGTTCTGAGTCTATGTCTTCTAAAGCTAGTCATCTTATGGATAGTATGGAGTTTTTTAAAGTAAATAATAAACAAAAAGATAATTCCGATAAAGATACAGAATTTAAAAAATTCTAAAAAAGTAAAGAAAAGAGATGAAATGAAAAACTTAAAAATTAAATCAAGAATATTACTCATCGTTGTAGTATCTATGATATTTATTGTATCAATAGTAGCTTTTCAAGCTATAGATACAACAAAAAGTGTACTAATAAAGAAGAGTTATGATAACTTAAGTTTTTCATTATATATAAAAAAGAATGAAATGAAGAAGTACTTTGTAAGACAAGTAAAAAATATTGAAGTTCTTGCAGTAAGTGAAGATGTAATAAATCTTATTGCAGATTTAATACAAATACATAAAGAGTTGAAAGTTGCATTTGATGAACCATATCCAGTAGGACATAAATATACATTAGAAGTTATGAAAGAGCATACAACATACTTTGATAAATATGTTAAAGATTTAAAGTATCGTGATCTTTTTTTAGTTTGTGCTAAACATGGTCATGTTATGTTTACACAAGCAAAAGAATCAGATAGTGGTACAAATTTAACATATGGTAAATTAAAGACAAGTGCATTAGCTAAACTTTGGGCAAAGGTAGTAAAATCTAAAAAAACAGAATTTGTTGATATGTCACTTTACGCACCATCAAATGGAGAACCTGCAATGTTTATAGGTACACCTGTGTATGCTCATGGAGTATTTAGATCAGTACTTATTTTTCAACTAAATGATAAACCAATAAATGAAATTATGAGTTTTAGAGAAGGGTATGCTAAAACACAAGAAGATTTATTAGTTGGTTCTGATAAGTTATTAAGAAGTGATAGTCATTATTATCCTAAAACACATTCAGTTGTAGCTTCATTTGCTAATCCAAAAATAGGAAAATATGATACATCTGCTGTAAGAGATGCTCTTACAGGAAAAAGTGGTATTAAAATTTCAACAAATACAATAACTAATCAAAAAGTAATATCAGCATTTGCTCCTCTTAAAATAGCACCAGATTTAACTTGGGCTATTGTAAGTGAAGTAGATGAATCTGTTATATTAGAAACACCAAATAAACTTCAAAATACTATAATAATTATCTCATTAGTTGTTATGATTATTGTATTTATTATTGTTTATTTCTTGGTAGAGTCATCTATTGTGCAACCTATCAATAAACTAAAAGTTGGTTTACTAAGCTTTTTTGATTATTTAAATCATAATGTTGATAAGGTTACTCCAATAGATATTAATGCAAAAGATGAAATAGGTGAGATGGTATTATTGATTAATAATAATATTGATACTATTCAATCAGGGCTAAGTAAAGATGAAATATCAATAAACTCTTTTATTAGTGTAGCAAAAGATGTAAAAGATGGATACTTGACATCAAGAGTTGATGTTGACCCACAAAATCCATCTTTAAAAAAAGTAAAAAATAGTATGAATGAGATGCTAGAATCTTTAGAAAGTTCTATAGGAAAAGACCTTAACAAATTATTAGAAGTATTTAATGACTTCTCTCAAATGAAATTTAATTCTAAAATAGAAGAACCAACGGGAGATATAGAAAAAGTAGTAAATACAATTGCTATATCAAATACTCAAGTGATAAGTAATGTTTCAGATATTTTATCTGCTATTTCTACTGGTACATTATCGCATAGAATTGATAGTGATTTAAAAGGTGATTTTGCAACTATAAAAACTTCAGTAAATGACCTTTGTGATTCTTTAGAAAGTTTATTTACTGAGCTAAATACTGTTATGAAAGATATGAGTAATGGAGACTTAACAAAAACTCTTAAAAATTCATATAAAGGTGAATTTGATACTATTAAAGTAACAACAAATAAGACAATTACTAATTTAGAAGGTACTATTACAAATGTGACTAAAACAGTTAATTATATTTCAGATAGTTTAAACGAAGTAGGTGTTACATCTGGAACTATTGCTAATGCAGCCTCTTTACAATCTAAATCACTTGACCATACAAGTGTTGCGATTGAAAAAATAGCATCAAATATATCAAATGAAGCTAATGATGTAAAAGAAACTGCAATGATGGCAAAAGAAGTTTGTACTATGGCAAAAGATGCAAATATAGCAGTTGATAAAACACTAGAAGTGGTAAAAGATGTATCAGCAAAAACAGCACTAATAGAAGATATAGCATACCAAACAAATCTTCTTGCCCTTAATGCAGCAATTGAAGCAGCAAGAGCGGGGGAACATGGTAAAGGATTTGCAGTTGTTGCTGTTGAAGTAAGAAAGTTAGCTAAAAAATCACAAGAGATTGCAAACGATATTACAAGTATTATAGGTATTACACTTGAAGAATCTACAAAAGCTGGAAAACTTATGAGTGATATTATTCCAAATATGGAAAAAACAACTGCCCTTGTAGAGAATATTTCAAGTTTAGCAGATCACCAAAATAGTGAGATACAACAGATACATAACTCAATAGTTGAATTAGATAAAATTACTGGCGAAAATGCTACAGCATCAGAAGAACTTGCTGGTAGTTCAGAAGCAATGATAGATAAAGCAGACCATCTTACACAAAGTATGGAATTTTTTACAGTTAATGATGTAAAGAATGAAAGTAAAAAGATGATGAATAATACAGAATTTAAGAAATTTTAGAGAGGAGTAAATAATGTTTAAAAATTTATCAATTAAATTAAAGTTTATGAGTCTTATAGTTATTGCAATAGTTAGTATTGCTACAATATTAGTATCAATATCTATATTTAATTTTCAAGAATATGCTAAAGATGAAACTAAGAAAACAATAAAATCTTTTTACAAAAACAAGCAAGAGTCTTTAAAAAATATTGTTTTAACAGCAAATCAATTAGTCTCTGTACATTATAAAAATACTACTGATGAGATGTTGGAACAAACAGTTATTGAAAAACTAAAATTAGGTTCAAATAATGTTTTAACAATGGTAAATAAAGAGTATATAAAATATAAAGATACTATGTCAGAAGATAAACTGAGAAAAAGAATTTTAAGTATAGTAGCATCAGCTAGATATGCAGATGATAAATCTTTCTTTGTTTATGATTTAGATGGTGTATTAATTGCTTCTGATGCATTAAATCACCTTGTAGGTAAAAATCTATGGGAATTTAAAGATGCAAATGGGAAGTATGTAAACCAATCATTTTTAATACCACTAAAGGCTAAAAATAATACTCCTGTTTTGACAAGTTATAGCTGGAAAGGTGAAAAAAAAGCTGCTAGAAAGTATTTAGCTTATGCTCAAATGTTTAAGCCTTATAAGATTGTTATTGGTACAGGAATAGGTATTAAAGATATATCTGTAATAGAAAAGCAAAAAGCAATTGAAGTTATAAAGCAAGTAAATGAGCGTTTAAAAGAGAAGGTTTTTATTTATAATTATAAAGGTCAAGCTATACTTTCTTCTCAAAACGAAGAGTTTGATGGTCTAAAAGTGGTACAAGAAAGTACAAAAGAGGGTAATTTTTATAAATATAATCTTAAAAATACTACTACACAATTAGATAAATCTTATATCTCCTATGTGCTTAATTTTAAAAATTGGGAATGGGTAATAGGAACTTCATCATCAACAGAAGAGTTGAAATTATATCAAGAAAATATGATTAAAAATGTAGATTTAAAAATTAAAGATAGTATAGTACATACTATTATAACAACCATTATTCTTATATTGATTGTAACTGCTTTAGTTAGTATTGTTTCAGAAGTTTATATTGTAAAACCACTTATAACTTTAAGAGATGGTGTTGAAAACTTTTTTGCATTTCTAAAAGATAATTCACAAGATATAAAAAAAATAAATATTAAATCAAAAGATGAAATAGGTCAAATATCTTTTATGATAAATAAGAATATAGTTCAAACACGAAATATTATAAAAAAAGATAGTGATTTTATTGAAGAAGCTACATCACTAGCTATTAAACTTGAATCAGGTAATTTTAAAGTTCTTTTAAAAAAGAGTCCATCAAGCAAATCGCTTTTAGATTTAAAAGATTTATTAAATAAAATTACTTTAAATTTTGATGAATCATTTACTGAGATAAGTAAATCATTAAATCAATTATCAGTTGGTAATTTTACACAATCTATAAACCTTAAAGATGTAGGACAATATACAATTGTAATACAAAGCTACGATAAACTTATAAATTCTCTTAATTCTATTTTAGATGGTGTTAAAGAAGCTATGACGGATGTTACACAAGGAAATTTTGAGCATGATATGGATAGTAGTAAATATCAGGGAAGTTTTGTCATAATGGCAAATGGAATCAATGATGTTACTTCAAATTTTGAAAAAGTCTTAAAAGATATAAATGAAGTTATGATTCAATTGGCAAATGGTAACTTAACAGCTAAGATTACTACAAGCTATAAGGGTGATTATTTATTGTTAAAAGAATCTATAAACAATACAACCAAGAAGCTAGAAAATACTATAATAGATGTTAGTAAAACAGCAAAATTTATATCAGATGGATTAAGTGAAGTAAATACAACCTCTAATATATTGTCAATATCGGCTACAACACAAACAAAATCATTAGATGATACTTCAATTGCAATTACAACAATAGCAAAAAATATTTTACATAGTTCAAATGATGCAAAAGAAACATCAGCAATGGCAAATAATGTTTACACAATGGCAAAAGATGCAAATATAGCAGTTGATAAAACACTAGAAGTTGTAAAAGATGTATCAACAAAAACAGCACTAATAGAAGATATAGCATACCAAACAAATCTTCTTGCCCTTAATGCAGCAATTGAAGCAGCAAGAGCAGGGGAACATGGTAAAGGGTTCGCAGTTGTTGCTGTTGAAGTTCGTAAACTTGCTAAAAAGTCTCAAGCAATTGCAAATGAAATCTCAAATATAATGGGAATAACTCTTGAAGAATCAAGTAAAGCTGGACAATTAATGGGCGATATTATTCCTAATATAGAGCAAACAACTTTATTAGTTAATAATATTTCAAATAGAGCAACACAACAAAATAATGATATACAGCAAATTCATCAATCTATAGTTGAAGTAGATAAGATTACAGGAGATAATGCACAAGCTTCTGAAGAATTAACTTCTAGTTCTAAGTCAATGACTTCTCAGGCAACATATCTTATGGAGAGTATGAAATTTTTTACTATAGATAGTGACTTAAATGCTAATAAGTTTTCTGAACCTGTAGCATTTAAAAAGTTTTAAAAAGATACTTAATAAATAAAAAAGGTCTCAATTTATAATTGAGACCTTTTTTTATATTTCTTTTGGAAGATTATTTATAAGTTTTTAAAATCTTATCAATCTCTCCACTAGCTTTCATATCTTTTATAGTTTTATTAAACTTAGTTTGTAAATCTTCCATATATGGGTAATTTTTAGTTTTTAGAGTAAAACCAATAAAGCCATCATTATTTTTTGTAGCAACGCCTCTTTTTATATCTGGAAATTCTTTTGTATCAATTAATTGATCATTTAGATAAAAATCTGCTTTCTTTTTAGCAACTTGTCTTAGACAAACTTTATTGTCATTTCCTCGTTTAATCTTAATCTCTTTATTTTCAACCATCTTAAGGAATGTAGCATTCCCAAAATTTACTGCTTGAAAACCTCTGTTCATACATAGAGTTAAGCCTTTATAATCTTCTGGAAAGTTTTTCTTTGTTTCAAGTGTTTTTGCTAGTGCAAATACCACAATAGTTTCACCTAGTATTGGTTCAGAAAATTTAGTCCATGCAGTTCTTTTTTTATTATAATATGGAGGAAAGAATCCAACTGATTTACCACTTTTAACTAATGATTGTACTTTTTTCCAAGCTAATGGTTTGAATTTTACATCATAATCTGGCATCTTTGCAAATGCTGATTTAATTACATCTACATATACACCTTTAGCATCTTTACCCTCTTTATAAGAATATGGTTTATATCCTTTATCACAAGTTAATTCAATGGTTGTAGCACCAAATAATGTTGATGCTATCGCTGCTGATATAAGTATCTTTTTCATTGCGTTTCCTTTTGTATTATTAAGTTATATTATATATTATATTTGATAAAATATAACTGTATATAAATAAAAGGATAGTTATGAATAAAAGTATTGTTACAAAAACACTTATTATTATTACAACTCTTATACTTTTTGCATCTATAATTATAGGGGCATATATTTATAACTCACAAACTGCTATTATAAAAGATATACAAAACAATCAGGAAAATTATATTGTTAAACAATTAAATATAAGGGAACAAACCAATTTAAATACACAACATGATACATTAAAACAATTATCAAACTTAATTACAGGTGCATTAGTCAATAGTTTAGAAAATGCAGATACAGATAGTGCAAAAAGTATTTTAGATATTTTTATGGAAGCTAAAACTGTAAAAGGTATTATTATATATGACAATGTTGAAGCTGATAATTTTTTAATAGCTTATAAAAAAGACTCAAAGATAATCTATTCAGATAAAATACCAGAAGCTATAAAAAAGTTAAAAGTATTAAATTATAATTTAGTGTTAAATGAAGAAAATGTTGGTATTTTTAAAGTATTTTATGACAATACGCAAATTATAGAAAAAATTTTAATTCAGAAAGAACTAGATTTAGCTAAATTAAAAAACCAGATTAAAGAAACAAATGAAAATGTAAATAATCAATTTATAAAACAAGCAATTATATTTGCGTTGTATGGATTAGTATTGATAATTGCTATTGTTTTTTTACTGATTAATTTTGTAAATAAACCATTAAAAATATTTAAAAACGGACTAGATGACTTTTTTAAATTTCTTAATAAAGAAACTGATACTGCAAGTATAATTAAATTAGACTCAAAAGATGAGATTGGTGTTATGGCTTCAAATATCAATAAAAATATTATAAAAATTGATGCATCAATGCATAAAGATAGCCTCTTTATAGAAGAAGCAAGTAATTTTGCAAAAGATTTAGAGGTTGGTAACTTTGAAGTATTATTAAAATCAAGCCCATCTAACCAAGAGCTAAAAGATTTAAGAAATATTTTAAATAAAATTACAACAAACTTTGATAAAGCATTTACTAAAATTACAAATTCTTTACATCAATTGTCAAAAGGAAATTTTGATACTTCTGTTAATTTAATTGATAGTGGAGAGTATAAAAAAGTAAATGAAAGTTTTGATGAATTAAGTCATTCTTTAAACTCAATTTTAAAAGGTGTAAATCACTCAATTAGAAATGTACAAGAAGGTAACTTTAAAGAGAAACTTAATAGTGCAAATTATCAAGGTAGTTTTATACAAATGTCAGATGGTATTAATAGTGTTACTGAAAACTTTTCAGAAGTTATAAATGATATAAATCAAGTGATGATAAAACTTTCATCAGGTGATTTAAAAGCAAAAATAACTACAAGTTATAAAGGCGATTATTCATTGCTAAAAGAAGCTATAAATAATACAACAGCAAAATTAGAAGAAACAATAAAAGCAGTAAATCTTACAGCACAGTTTATGTCAGAGGGGTTATTAGAAGTTAATACAACATCTAGAACATTATCTATGTCAGCCTCAACACAGGCTAAATCTTTAGAAGAAACATCAAGTGCAGTAGAAATAATAGCAACAAATATATCAAATAGTGCAACAGATGCAAAAGAAACTTCAGCTATGGCAAATGAAGTTTATACAATGGCAAAAGATGCAAATATAGCAGTTGATAAAACACTAGAAGTTGTAAAAGATGTATCAGCAAAAACAGCACTAATAGAAGATATCGCATACCAAACAAATCTTTTAGCACTTAATGCAGC
>CAYUNC010000038.1:0-10401 GCA_964445915.1 uncultured Arcobacter sp. | reverse complement strand
TGATTTAACAAAAGCAAATATCCAAAATAAAATGAAAGAGAAAGGCTTACCTTGGGAAAGGGCAAAGGCATTTAATGACTCTGCCGTTTTAAGTAATTTTATAAAATTTGATAAAGATATAAAACAGTTACGATTAGAGTTATTTATAAATGATAATTTAATTCAGTTCGCAAACTATGACTTGATGATTTATAAACCAGAGCCAATGATAGAAGAGATAAAAACTTTTATGACTTTAGAAGATGGTGATATAGTTATGAGTGGAACTCCTAAAGGTGTTGGTACTTACAATATTGGAGATAAGTTTACTGGTAAGATATTTTGCAAAGATGAGTTGCTTGTAGAAGCATCTTGGATAGTAAGTTAGGGTACAATTGTATTTATGATAGAAATTATAATTTTTTTAACAGTATTTATAGGATTAGAGCTTTTTGAAACAAATTGGCAAAAGGCTACTAGCTTTTATGAACTAATCAAAAATAACTTTAATATATATGATGCAAGTATTTGGTTATATTTTTCTTTAAATCCTACATTTATTTATGCTTTATTTTTAGCTATTTATCTAAATAATTTTACTTTTTGGATGAGTTTTATTATTGTTTTAAAATTTGCTGATATTAGTTTTCGTCTTTATCTTATGCAAAAGATTAGTAATGACGAATCTATAACATCTGTTATTCCTGTGGATATGCCTATGACTTTACCTATGCGATATTTTAATGTTTTTCTATATCCAGTTGCTTTCTTGTTTGCCAATATCTAATGAAACAATTTGCAATAATAGCACCAACAGCATCTGGAAAAACAGCACTTTCTATTGAACTTGCTCATAAAACTAATAGTATTATTCTATCTTTAGATAGTTTAGCAATCTACAAACAAATCAATATAGCTTCTGCAAAACCTACATTAGAAGAGAGAGATGGTATTAAGCATTTTGGAATTGATGTTATTAATCCAAACGAACACTTTGATGTGATGGAATTTATTAACTTATATAAACAATCTTCACAATATGCAAAAGAAAATAACAAAAATCTTATCATTGTAGGTGGTACAGGATTTTATCTAAAAGCTATGATTGATGGGCTTTCTGTTATACCTGCTTTTTCTACACAAACTTTATCTTGGGTACAAAAACAACTTTCAAATTTAGACCAAGCCTATAAATATATGAAGACAAAAGATGAATCATATATGAAAAACATAGCTTCTACGGATAAGTATAGAATAGAAAAGGCACTTGGCATATATAAACAAACAAACATTTTGCCATCTATTTATTTTGAACAAAATCCTCCTCAACCTATAATTGAGAATTTAGATATTTATGAGATTGATTGGGAAGTTGATAAGCTAAGAGAACGAATAGCCCTAAGAACAAAAATAATGCTAGATGATGGTGTTATAGATGAAGTTATTTCACTAGAACAACAATATAGTAGAGATGTAAACTGTATGAATTCTATTGGGATAAAAGAGACTTTAGAATATCTTGATGGTAAAGTATCAAAAGAGCAATTAGAGATAAATATAGCAACAAATACGGCAAGACTAGCCAAAAGACAAAGAACATTTAACAATGGTCAATTTACAAATGTAATAAAAAAAGATTTAACAAATCTTAAACAACATATATTAAAGGAACAGTTATGAAAATCAAAGATATACCTTGTGTAATTTTATCAGGTGGAAAAAGTAGTAGAATGGGTGAAGATAAATCATTATTGCCATTTGGAGATTATGAAACACTAATTCAGTTCCAATATGAAAAACTTTCAAAGATATTTTCAAAAGTATATATCTCTTCAAAAGAAGATAAGTTTGATTTTGAAGCAAACTTAATAATAGACACAAATACTACCTTTTCTCCTATGGTAGCTTTGCAACAAATATTAAATCAATTTGATGGTGATGTATTTATTATTACTGTTGATATTCCACTTGTTAAAACTCAAACTATTTCTCTTTTAACAAACTTGGCAGATGGTCATGAGATAACTGTAGCACAAGATGAAAAGAAAACTCACAATTTGTGTGGAGTATTTAATAGTAGTCTAATACCACAAATCGATGATTATATTAAAGATGATACACATAGAATAGAAACTCTTTTGAATAGTTCTCAGACACAATATATAGGTTTTCAAGATGAGCAACAGTTTATAAATCTTAATACTAAAGAAGAGTATTCACAAGCCTGTAAAAATCATAACAATAAGTTATAATTAATATCATCTGACCAGCGTTCAGTTTAAGTAATATATTATTTTACTTATGATAACATTTCTATTAGTTAAAATAAATAACTCATAGATAAAGGAAACAATATGGAAAACAGAAATCTAAAAAAAGATTTAGAGCAGTTAGATGCTATCTTAAAAGATCAAGGTATTTCAAGAAGAGATGCAATGAAAATGATGGGACTTGGTGGAGCTGCATTTATGGTAGGCGGAACTGAAGCTGAAGCTGCTACAACTGTAGAAGCTAGTAGTGCTAAAGGTAAGATTCTTATCATTGGTGGAGGTCTTGCTGGTATGAGTACAGCTGCTAGACTTACAAATAGTTTATCAAATCCTGATATTACTGTTATTGAACCAGAGGCACTTTCTTGTTCTTACCAACCAGGACAAACTTTAGTTGGTGCTGGTCTTTGGACAAAATCTGATATTGCTTATAATAGAGATGACTTTACTCCAGACGGTGTAAAAGTTATTAAAGAAAAAGCTGTAGAATTTGATCCAGATAACAATACTGTTACAACTGATAGAGGAACAAAAGTTTCTTATGATTATATGATTGTTGCTGCTGGTATATCTCTTAACTTTGCTGCAATTAAAGGTTTAGAAGCAGCTGGAGAAGCTTATTCTTCAGGTAATAACAAAAAACTTACAGATGTTTTAGATTCTGTTGGTGCTTGTTCTATATATACTGCAGATGGTGCAGAAGCTACTTGGTCACATATGCAAAAGTTTATCGCTGATGCAAAAGGTGGTAAAAAAGTTAAAGGTGTATTTACACATCCTAACACACCAATTAAATGTGGTGGAGCTCCTAAAAAGATTATGTATCTTACAAACGCTAAACTTGAAGAAGCTGGTGCAAGAAATAATGCTGATTTACATTTCTATCCAAATGGTGGTGGAATGTTTGGTGTTAAAGAATATCACGAAGCTATCTTACAACAATTTAAAGACAGAGGATTTAAATGGAGTTATAAACATAACTTAATCGCTGTTGATGGTGCTGCTAAAACTGCTACATTCAATCACCACTGGAAAGAAAAAGGTGCTTGGGATGCTGATTTAGAAGAATATGGTGTTGAGTTAAAAAGTGAAGAAGTTACTGTAAATTATGATTTCTTACATATTACTCCTCCAATGAAAGCTCCAGATGAGATTGGAAATTCTAAAATTGGTTCATCTAAAGGATGGGTTCCAGTTAAGAAAGAAACATTACAACATGTTAAATATCCAAATGTATTTGCATTAGGTGATATTGCTGCTGTTCCAATGGGTAAAACTGGTGGATCTGCTAGAAAACAATATAAAATTGTTGTAAACAATGTTATTTCTATGATGGAAGGTAAGCCTGAAGCTATTAAAACTAATCCTGAATATGCTGGTTATACAGTATGTCCACTTATTACAAGTATCGGAACAGTTATGTTAGCTGAGTTTAACTGGACTAAGAAACCAACTCCAATGGTTCCACTTGATCCTACACAAGAGAGATATATTTGGTGGTTATTAAAATTCTATTTATTAAAACCAATGACAGTTTACGGAATGTTAGCTGGAAAAGCTTAGAAATAAAAAGATAAAAGGAATAAATATGATGAAAACAATATCAACAATAGCATTAGCAGCATTTGCTCTATTTGCATTAACAGGTTGTGGAGACAAGAACGCTCCTAAAGAAGTAAAAACATATAAATATACAACGGTACAAGTTTATGAAAAATCTTGTATTAAATGTCATGGTAAACATGCTGAAGGTAATCCATTAAAGAAAACTCCTGCTCTAAATGATAGAACAGCTGGTGAGATGGCTCAAGATTTATATGATGTTAAAAATGGAGGAACTGGAGCACAATCAGGTGGTACAGATCACGAAATTATGGAACATAATATGCAAAAATTAGTAGACCAAGGTTTTGATTATGATATCAATTCTATGGCTGAATTCTTAGCATACTTAATTAAAAAATAAATTATTTTTTAATTAGATATATTTAAAGGTAGAGATTAACTTCTCTACCTTTTTTTATGTTTATAACATTCTATATGGTATAATTTTCAATGTAAAAATAATAGGAATAAAAAAATTGAATAAAAAAGAAAATCATGTTTTTGTTTGGCCAATATATACAAGAATAATACATTGGCTAATCGCTTCTACATTTGCACTTGCTTTTATCTTCTCTTTATATGAAGAACTATTAAATTTACATGTTGCTGTTGGTATTATATTTGGGCTTATGCTTGTATATAGAATTATCTGGGGATTTGTAGGACCTAGATATGCTACTTTTAATACTTTCAAATTAAGTTTATCAAAATTAAAATTTTACTTTCAAGAGAAAGTTCAAGATCGTTGGAGAGAGATACCCGCAGGACACAATCCCGCATCAAGTTGGTTTACTCTTATTGTTTTAGGATTTGGTTCTGTTATATCTATTACTGGATTATTGATATACGGTATTCAAGAGGGACATGGATATTTAGGATTTCTAAATAATGATTACTATATGTATGCTTCTATTCTTTTAGATATTCACATCTATGCATCATATATCTTATTAGCTTGGGTAATTATCCATATTTCTGGTGTATTTGTAGAGCAATTTTACCACAAAACACATATGGCATTTGCTATGATTACAGGTTACAAAAGAGCTAAGGGTGAAGATTCAAAACCAGCAAAATCACAAAGCTGGATATCTTATATCTTTTTAGCTGTCTCTTTAATGGTATTTTTTGTATCAATAGATGGGAGAAATAATCCATTTGTAGTAAGTAAATTTGACCAAATAGATTATAAAAGTGAAAATAAAATTTATTTAGACGAATGTGGAAATTGTCACAAACCTTACCCTCCATTTATGCTACCAATTAGCTCTTGGGAACGGATACAAGAAGGTTTGAAAAATCATTTTGGTGAAGAGATAAGCCCTACTCATAAAAAAGAAGATAATAGAATATCTCTAAATGACCAAACTGTCGTTTTTAAATATTTAAAAGAAAATAGTGCAGACAATAGTACAAGAGAAATCTCTGTAAAAGTGATGGAATCTTTAAATGGAGCTAGAGGTAGAAAATCTATAACAAAGATACAAATTTGGAAAGATATACATAAAGATATACCAGCACATATTTTCAAAGTAAAAAAAATAAAAAGAAAAGCAAACTGTTTTGCTTGTCATAAAAACTTTGAAAAAGGTATGATTGAAGATATTGATATACATATCCCACAATAATATAAGGAAATAAAATGATAAAAAATATAAAACAAGGGCTATTACTTACATTATTACTAAGTAGCAGTTTAATTGCAAATGATACATTTACTATGGAAGAGATTTATAATAAAATGTGTATAGAGTGTCATAGTTCTGATGGTTCAGGAAATGAAGACAAACTTACACCATCTATGATTGGACAATCTCTAAAAGAAATTAGAACAGACCTACTTGATATAGAAAAAGATAAAGGTCATATAATAATGGAACATAATAGAGAAAAAATATTGGAAATGGGTATGCAATACTCTGCAAAAGATATGTCTGAATATATGTTTAAAAGATTTAAGAAATAAAAAGTTATATAATAACTTCTTATATATAACTTGATATTATTAGAAATATAATTTTTACTTAAAGTTATCTATAAGTCAAACTTCTATAAACTATAAAATCTATAATTTATTTATAAGTAATTTTTAAGTTACATAAGTAGATTATAATAGAATATTATAAGGAGTGATACTTATGGAAGTAAAAGTTTCGAGACGAAAGTTTCTTCAAGGAACAGTTGCAATGAGTGTTGTCGGCGGGACAGCATTTAGCACAACTAATCTTTTATCAAGTGGGCATGGGGCTAGTGTAAAACCTGGTACTGTGACAAATGAAAATACGAAAACAGGATCTGGTAAAGGTCATGATGTAGCAACTTTATGTGAAATGTGTGTAAATAAATGTGCAGCATTAGCAAGAGTTGAAGATGGGATAATTACAAAATTAAACCCAAATCCAATGTTCCCAAAATCTAAGAATATGTTATGTGCTAGAGGAAATGCAGGGATTCAAGCCCTATATGATCCAGATAGATTAAAACAACCTATGATTAGAATTGGTGAAAAAGGTGAAGGTAAATTTAAAGCTGTATCTTGGGATGAAGCTTATGAAGCTATCTTAAATGGTACAGATAAATTTCCTGGACTTGGAAAGATACTTGAAGAGGAAAAAGACAACCGTTCTTCAATGTTATTTTGTGCTGGTGAAGGTATGGCAGAACATACATTTAAACAGTTTTTCCAAGCATTTGGATCTGCAAACTGGTTAAATCATGCATCTATTTGTCTTCAAACTGTTGCTTCTGGTTATGGTGTAACAATTGGAGCTTATCCTCAAAGTGATTTAGAAAATGCTGAGTATATTATTATGGCTGGAGCAAATAGAGCTGAAGCTATTGTAACTCCTGATACTATGACTGCTTTTAAAAGAACAAAAGGTAGAGGTGCAAAACTTATTTGTATCGACCCTAGATTTACAAATACTGCTGCAAAAGCAGATAAATGGTATGCGATAAATCCTGGAACTGATTTGGCTCTTGTATTAGCACTTACTTATGTAACATTTACTGAAGATTTACAAGACAATGATTATGTTAAAAAATTCTTCAATGATTATGATGTATATAGAGAATCTGTAATTTCAAATAAATATACGCCTGAATGGGCTGAAGGTATCACTGGTATTAAAGCTAAAGAGATTTATACAATGGCAAGAGAATTTGCTGCTGCTGCTCCTAAAGCTGTATATTATCCAGGTAGAAGATCAACATTTGCAAAAAATGATTTCCAATTAAGACGAGCAATGGCAATATTCCAAGGTTTACATGGAGCTATTGATTGTAAAGGTGGATTAATTTTTGGTGATAGATTACCAATGAAACCTCACGAAGGACTAGAGCCTTTATATGCAAAAGCTCAAGCTAGAGGGATTGTTAAAAAAGAGAATGTTCAAGCTGGAGAAGCTGGATATTCTGATTGTGCGATTGTATCTGGTGGTGGTTCTTGGATTGGTTGGAGAAATAGATATATAGAAAACAAAATGCCTTACAATGTAAGAGGTATGTTTTGTTATAAACATAATCCAATGATGAATATGCCAAATACTAAGAAAACTGCTCAAATGCTTAAAAAGATGGAATTAGTAGTTGTAATAGATACAATGCCAAGTGATACAGTAATGTATGCTGATGTTGTACTTCCTGAATGTACATATTTAGAAAGAACTGACCCTATTAAAACATTTGCTGGAACAGAGCCTAGTATTGCTGTAAGAAACAAAGTAATTGACCCTATGTATGAAACAAAACCAGTAATGGCTATCATGAAAGAATTAACTACTAAAATTTCTAAGCCTTTATTTGAAATTAGTAAAAAATATGATGAAGATGTTCAAGAGCAAATTGAAGAAGATGGGGAAGAGGAAACTTACGCTGAGTTTGATTTGACTTTACCATTTATGGAAACTCAAGAAGAGCTAAATCATCATGCTGTATCTATGTATATAGGTGCTGCTGAAAAACTTCATCATGATGGTGTTTTTTATCCAAAAATGGATAAATACTTCAAACAAACTAGTGCAAATGAACATCAGTATTATCCTGAAAAGAAAAAAGCATATAGTATTGGTGGTGGAGCTCCTAAAACTCCATCTAAAAAAGTTGAATGTAATATTAAATCACTTGCTAAAAAAGGTATTGATCCAATGCCAGTATGGAGAGATGAATATGAATTTAGTGTTCCTGAAGGGAAGTTTAAACTTCTTACAGGAAGACACGCTCAATTTACTCAAAGTGGAACATCAAACAATGCTATGTTAAGAGATTTAATGCCTGAAAACTTTATCTGGATTAACAAAAGAGTAGCAAAAGAAAAAGGTATCAATTTTGCTGATATGGTTGAAGTAAGTTCATCTATTGGTAAAACTCAATTAAAAGCATATCCAACTGAAAAGATTGCTCCAAATCAAGTATTTTTTATACATGGTTTTGGTGAAGAGAGTGAATCTTTAACTTGGGCATATAAAAATGGTGGAAATGATAACTCAGTAATTGAAGATATTACAGAACCAGTTTATGGTGCAGCAGCGATGCATGAAACAAATGTCGAAATAAGAAAGGTGTAATTTATGGCTAGATTTGGAATGGCACTTGATTACAAGAATTGTATCAATTGTAAAGCATGTGAAACAGCATGTAAAGAAGAAAATGGAATCTTAAGAGGTGCTGATAAGCATAGAATTTGGGTTGGAACAGCAGAGATAAAAGGTGAATATCCTTTACTTGATATCACTTCAAATACTTTCTATCCATCTCAATGTCAACATTGTGATGATGCTCCTTGTGAAGATGTATGTCCAACTCATGCGACATATACAGATGACAATGGTGTGGTAAGAGTAGATGTAGAAAAATGTATTTTATGTACATACTGTATCAATGCTTGTCCTTATGACGCAAGATATGTTGAAGACCAAGTAACAAACACTGTAGATAAGTGTAACTTCTGTTCTGACACAAGACTTGAACGAGGCGAAACAACAACAGCATGTCAAAATACTTGTCCTACGAAAGTAAGACTTTTTGGTGATCTTGATGATTACGATAGTGAAATAAGTGAAGCATTACGAACAAGAGAGCATTTTAGTTTAAAATCTCATCTTGGAACTAATCCAAAATTATTTTACCTAACATAAGGAGTTAATGATGAAAATAGGTTTTATTAATATTCCTTTTAAGGAAGATTTTTCAATTAAGTCACTACTAGGGTTTGAAAAAACTTTAACAAATCTGATTTTAGCTTCGGCTATTTTAGGTTTATTAGCAGTATTTGTAGTTGGTGTTTATACATTTTTAATGCATGGTCACCACGCTTACAATGTAACAAGAGAACATCCATGGGGATTATTACTTGCGGTATATATTTTCTTTGTTGTTAGTTCAACAGGACTTTGTATCATAGGTTCTTTAGGTGATGTATTTGGTTTTAAAGATTATATGCTAATCAGTAAAAGAGCTATTTTTGGTTCTATTGTTACTATTTTAGCTGGTTTTGCTGTTATTATATTTGAAATTGGTCATCCAGTTACAATGTTAGTTTACAATGTATTAAGCCCAGGTTTACTTTCTGCTATTTGGTGGATGGGAACATTATATGGTTTATATTTAACATTTATGATTATTGAGTTTTATTTTTTACTTAACAATGATATGAAAAAAGCTAAGATTTTTGGTCTTACAGGTCTTTTAGTTGGACTTGCTGCTCACTCTAACCTTGGAAGTGTATTTGGATTTTTAAACGCTCGTGGTATCTCACAAGGTGTTTTTTACCCTACATACTTTATATTAACTGCATTTATTACAGGTGTATTTTTAACATTTATCATTATGGGATTTAGATATAAATTAGATTTTCCTGCTGAAGTTAAGAAGATGCTTGAGGGACTTGCTAAAATTCAAGGACTTTTAATATCAATATTAATCTTCTTTGTAACTTGGAAGTTTTTAACAGATATCTATGGTGGAGTACCAGGAAAAGCTGATACAGCTATTCATATCTTAAATAGTTTTACATTTCAAGCAGAAGTAGTTCTTGCTATGGTTATACCTTTACTTGTAATTCTTAAAGATTTTGGTAAAAGCCCTGTATTGTTTTTCTGGGTATCTATGAGTGGTATGGTTGGTATTTTCTTTATGAGATATAATCTTGTACACGATACACAACTTAAACCTTTAATGATGTTAAAGAAAACAGAATATCAACTTCCTCCTACTTGGATTGATTATTTTCCTTCTACAACTGAGATGTTTATTTGTCTTGGTGGTGTTGGTCTTTGTTTATTGATGTACTATGTTGGTACAAAAGCATTTAATCTTGATGAGGAAGCTCATTAGGACTAAGTCTTAAATATTAGATTTTAAAAAGCCCTTGATATTTTTATCAAGGGCTTTTTTTATTTAGTATAATAGATGGCTGTTTGATTAAAGACCTGAGCCATTGCCTTTATAAAAGGTGATTAATCTCTTAGTGATTTAGCACTAGGGTTTCTTTGTTTCTTTAGTTCCATATCTATATATTTATATTCATCATATAAAAGTATAGGTTTGG
>CAYUNC010000037.1:0-10477 GCA_964445915.1 uncultured Arcobacter sp. | reverse complement strand
TGCAACAAAAGATACTAAAGTTGAAAATAAAGAGATAAAAACTACACCTAAAACAACAAATACTGCTGAAGTTAAAATAGATGCAAAAGCAACTATAACTAAAGATGATACTACAGAAGACACTAAAATAATAAAAACTGAAAATAAAACAACTGTAACTACAAAAATTATTGCCAATAGCGATGTAGACACCAAAGCAGTTGTAACTACTGATACAAAAGATGAAGTATCTAAAGATAAATCAACATCATTAGTAGAAAAACTTGTAGAAAACACAAAAGAAACTATTGTAAAAGTGGATACAACAGCAACTGAAGATAAAACAACAAAAGATACTGTAGTATTAAAAACACAAACAACTACAAGTGAAATAAAAACTGATAATACAAAAGATATTGAAGTTGGAAATACAAAAATTGTAGTTGCCCAAGAAGATTCAACAGAAGAGACAGATATATCAAGCCAAAAAGTATCGACTAATACAAGTGATACAAAAGTAGAACAAACCACTACTAAACCATCTTTATTTAATATGATTGTAGATAATCTTGCAAAAATAACAAAAAAAGAAACTACAAAAGAAACTGATGTAAAAGTAGCTACTAAAATAAATGGGGAAACAGCTTCTACAAATGAAGCGGTTACTTCTAAAACTACAGAAGATGCTAAAAAAGACAATATCTTGGCTACTATGTTTTTAGGTTCACAGAAAAAAAATATATCAATAGATAAAATTCAAAAAGTTATTGAAGGTAAAGAGGTACTAAAAGAAAGTAAAACAACTTCATCTATTAAAAAAAGTGCTGATATATTGAAACTTAATGCTAGTGATATATCTGTTACAAAAGAGCAAGTAGAAGAAAAAGCTCAACCTATTAAACCAGAAATACAATTTAAATCTATAGATAGCTTTTTAAATAAGTTAGTATTAGAGCAAAATGCAAACTTAAAAGATACAACAAAACAACCAACAACACTATTTCCTCAAGCTTCTAAAATCATAGCAAAAGAACAATCTGCTATATTAAGTACAGCATCAACTGAGATTAAAATAAAAGAAGAGATAGTGATGCAAGTACCAGCTTCTGTAGCACAAGTATTTACTGCTAAAGTTGTAGGTGCTAGGCAACAAGTTGGAAGTTTTATGAGTGAAGTTGCTAGAAATATGTATCTTAATTATAAGCCACCTGTTACTGCTTTTAGATTAAATCTAAATCCTGCTAGTTTAGGTAGTATCTCTATTTTAATTAAAAGTAATAAAATTGATAAGAGTATGAATGTATCTATGAATATGTCAAGTACTTCTACTTTAGAAACTTTTATGGATAATAAAAATACACTGCAAAGTGCTTTACAACGAAATTTCAATGACAATACAACATCAAATGTATCTTTAAATTTTGGTATGCAAGACCAATCTTCAGACCAAACTTTCAAACAAGCACAAGATGAGCAAAATAAAGAAAATAATCAAGACAATGACAGTATTCAAGTTGAAGAAACAGATGCAACAACAACTCAAGATAATCAAGACTATATGTAAAGATATTTATAGTGCAAGCTTTAATATCTCTCATTGACCAACCAACTGTATTAGCATTTTTACTACTATTTGCTAGAGTATTAGCTTTTATGGCTTTTATGCCTATTTTTGGACATAAATCAGTAAATGTTACTCTTCGAGTTGCTTTATCTTTTTATTTTACACTTTTCTTATTTCCTTTAGTTGATTATGATAATAGTTTATTTGTTGAAGAAACTTTTGTTATTGCTCTAATAGGAGAGCTTACTTTAGGACTTGTTGCTTCATTTTTTGTACAAATTATATTTGCTGCTGTTCAGATTATTGGAGATTTAATTGGATATGCAACTGCTTTATCTATGGCAAATATGTTTGACCCAGCAACTGGAACTCAGCAAGGTGTAATTAGTAGATTTTTATATATGGTTGTTTTGGTGCTATATTTCCAAACTGGTATGTATGAAGTTACTTTAGTGATGCTTGGCGAAAGTTTTGGGCTTATACAATTGGGGACTTTTAATCTTTTTGATTATGATGGAATTTCAATTGCTACAAAAGAGATAACAAATATGTTTGCCTTTGCTTTCTCATTTGCTTTTCCACTATTTTTTATTGGTTTTATTATGGATGTTTATTATGGTTATGGTACTAAATCTATGCCTGCATTTTCTCCATTTGTAATTACATTTCAGATTAAATATACTTTAATATTTTTATTTATGATGCTTGGTCTTGATATATTTGCTGATTCATTTACAGCATACTTTTTAAATAAGTTTAGTTAAGATGGGAGGGATAAAGAATGGCTGAAGATAAAGATTCCAAAACCGAAGAACCCACCTCCAAGAAACTAGAAGATACCAGAAAAGAAGGTAATGTCGGTAAATCTGCTGAAGTTGTAGGTGCTGGGATACTATTTTTTGCTTCTGTTTATTTATTATTCTTTTCTACTAACTTATTTGTAGAGATGAAAAAAATGATGTTATTTGTATTTAGTTTTATAGGGCAAGACTTAGGGGATACTGCTTATTATGCTATTACAAATACTGTTATTAGCTTACTTCTTGAGGGATTGACACCTTTATTTATATTGGTTATTGTTTTAGCTATTGCTCTAAATGTAGCACAATTTGGTTTTTTAATGAATCCACTTAAAGTGGAGTGGTCAAAAATAAATCCTATTAGTGGTTTGAAAAATCTATTTAGTTTAAAGAAGTTAGTGGAAGCATTAAAATTATCAGCGAAACTTACTTTTATTTTTGTTGTTATGTATGCAATTATACTACTTACTTCAAATGATATTTTAACTATGATGGATATGGGGATAGGTGCCTCTATAGACTTAATTCTAGAATTAACTTTTTATTTTGTATTTGCTATTCTGTTAATTATAATCATTTTTGCTATAATAGATTTTTGGTTTACAAAATACCATTATATTAAATCTTTGAAGATGTCAAAACAAGAGATTAAAGATGAACATAAACAAATGGATGGAAATCCAGAGATAAAAGGTAGAATTAGAAGTATCCAAATGAAAATGGCAATGCAAAGAATGATGGGTGATGTAAAAGAAGCTGATGTAGTTATTACAAATCCTACACATTATGCAGTTGCTTTACAATATAATCAAGGTACTGCAACAGCACCAAAAGTTATAGCAAAAGGTATTGATTTTCTAGCTCTTAAGATAAAAGATATAGCTAGAGAAAATGAAATACCAATTGTAGAAAACCCAAGTATGGCTAGAGCATTACATGATCAGCTAGAAGTTGATCAAGAGATACCAGAAGAATTTTATCAAGCAATTGCTGATATATTTGGTTATATATATAATTTAAAGAAATAAAATAGGACAATGATGAAGAATATAATAATACTATTACTACTAATTATCACATCAATAGAAGCTAAAAAAGATTTTTATTATAGTTTTATTAAAGCAGACGAAAAACAAATATCTGAATATGAAAAACAAGAAATTTTATCAGGAAATCACAAATTAAAAACTATTGAAAGATCAGTACGAGAAGGTCAATTAGAAGATGCTTTTGCTTTAATGATTGAATTCAAAGCTAATAATAAATTAGAGATTCTAAATGCTCCAGCTATGATTTTAGAAACAGATATTATGCATAAAAAAGGTGGTATTGTAAATACAAGAGAAGCTATTGCCATTTTAGTTGATGGAGTAAATAACTCTACTATTCAAGGGGAACATCTTCTAGAAGCTTATAAATTATTAGTTTTATTAAAACTTCAAATGGGTAAACCTGATGAAGCAAAAGAGTACGCAAAAACTATTGGTCGTATTTTTAATGACCCAATCTCTCAAGCATCAGGAAAAATTGCTTTAGCTCAAA
Organism: uncultured Arcobacter sp.; assembly: GCA_964445915.1. Taxonomy (GTDB): domain Bacteria; phylum Campylobacterota; class Campylobacteria; order Campylobacterales; family Arcobacteraceae; genus CAJXII01. The sequence continues at coordinate 6,592 of CAYUNC010000037.1, read as the reverse complement.
TCTTAATAAGCAAAAGACAATTTAAACCAGCTATTAGTATTTTATATAAAATATTAGTAAAAACAAATAATTTAAATGTTGCAACAGTAGTAGCCGATGAGTTATATGATGCATATATTTTAGATGGTCAAAGGGAAAAAGCCTTTGATTTAGTTGGGAAAGTATTAAAGAAAAATATTGAATATTATGCAAGTGACAGTTATATGGCTTTACTAAAAGTCAATAAACTTATAGAAGCAGATATGCCAACTTTTGCAATTGATATTCTAAAAATGTTATTAGACCATGCCATAGAAAGAGAGAGTATAAATAAATTTAATTTTAGACTAGCAAATGTATATATGCAAGTTACTAAAAGAGAACATCACTATATGCTTTTAGCAAAAGAGATATATACAGATTTACTAGGACAACTTAAACCAACACCATATCATAAGCAAGTTCAAATGACTTTAGATGAGATTTTAATGAGAGAGGGGAAAATTACTGCTTCTATTATATTAAATAAATATCCTCAATCAGAAAGTATTGAACAAAAAGTTCTTACACAAGAGCTACTAAACCATCTAAAAGCAAAAGAGTTTGATACAATACAAAAACTAAAATTACTTTATCTAAAAATACCAGCAACAATTACTAAACAATTTGGATATGAAAATATAGAGGAACTTTTTGCAATAGCAAATGCAAGTATGATTGCATTTTATTTAGAAGAGGGAAAATGTATGGAACTAGCAGATGTTTTACATATAGTTTCAAATGATGCTTTAGAAGTATTAATAGAAAACAACACTAGTAGAGTTCAACTTTTTGATTGTTTAATACAAGTACCTGATGAGAGAACTTACGCAATGGCTAAAAAAACTTTTATAGATAACAAAGATGCCAAACTATATTTATCATTAGAAAAAATTGCGATACTTTTAAATAAAATTGATGATGCTTATGAATTTGTACAAAAAATTGATATGTTAGATGATAGAGAAGTTAAGTCTGATGAATTTTTATATAGATTTTTAATATATGGAAAATTAAACAATAACTCAAGTATGGAGCAATTTTTTAACTATACAAAAAAGTATCCAGAGTTTATTAAACAAAATGACAACAATCCTATGATTATAGATTTTTATTATCAATACTACTTATATTTAGCTAAAAATAAACATGAAAAAGAAGCACTTCAAATTTTACGAACACTTGAAGATAAACAAAGAGAGATGAATGCTTTTGTATATTCACCTTTTGTAGAATTTGAGCTTGTTAAAATAGCTAGACTAGATGAATTGTATCAATATTCAATAGATATTTTACAAACTATTATGAAAGATATGAGATATATTAAGCCTAATGATTTAGCACATATTCACTATGAAATTGCAAAACTATATGAACTATTAAAGAAACCAAATAGATATGAGAAAAGTATCCAAGAGTGTAAAGATATAAAAAAAGCAGATAATTTATATAAAAAAATGTGTGATAAACTATAAATGAACTTAGATAATATTTTAGACAGTATTGACGATAATTTATTTGTACCATTTGGTAGAATTATTGGAATAAGTAGTACAAATATAACCGTAAATGGTCTTGAAGTTGCTATTGGAGATATTGTAAGAGTTGAATCAGAAGAACGACTTTATTCTGTTTTAGGTATGGTTGCTTCAATTGGGAAAGATGACTTTGTGATTATTCCTTTTTCTTTTATTGATGGATTTAAAATAGATGATAAAGTATATTTACAAAAAGATGGATTAAGTGTTCCTTGTGGATATGGTTTGTTAGGTAGAGTTGTTAATGCTTTAGGTGAACCAATAGATGGAAAAGGTAGAGTTTCAGATATAGAAGAAAATGCTCCTATAAATAAAGATTCTTTATCTCCACTAGATAGAGGAATAATAGATGAAAAGTTTTCAACAGGTGTAAAAGCAATTGATTCTATGCTTACTTGTGGAAAAGGTCAAAAAGTTGGTATTTTTGCAGGTTCTGGTGTAGGAAAATCTACACTTATGGGTATGATTGTTGAAGGTTGTGAAGCACAGATTAAAGTTATTGCACTTATTGGTGAGAGAGGGAGAGAGATACCTGAATTTATACATTATAATCTTCATAATAATTTAGAAAATACTGTAATTATAACTGCAACTAGTGATGAATCTGCACTTATGCGAAAATATGGAGCATTTACAGCAATGGCTGTTGCTGAATTTTTCAGAGATAAAGGTCATGATGTTTTACTTATGATGGATAGTGTTACAAGATTTGCTATGGCTCAAAGAGAGATAGGATTGAGTAGTGGAGAACCACCTGCTACTAGAGGTTATCCACCATCTGTTTTTGCACTTTTACCTAAACTTATGGAGAGAGCTGGTTCAAATTTACTTGGGACTATTACTGCATTTTTTACTGTTTTAGTTGATGGTGATGATATGAATGACCCTATTTCTGACCAAAGTAGATCAATTTTAGATGGGCATATAGTTCTAACTCGTGAATTAACAGAACAAGGACATTATCCACCAATTGATTTATTACAAAGTGCATCAAGAGTTATTGATAAAGTTATCACAAAAGAGCAATATTTAAGTTTCTTAAAACTAAAAAAACTTCTTGCACTTATTAAAGAAAATGAAGTACTTATTAGAGTTGGTGCATATAAAACTGGTATGGATAGAGAGCTTGATATGGCTTTAGCTAAAAAAGCAAAAATTACTGAATTTTTAACACAAGATACTCAAGAGCTACAGCCTTTTGAAACAACTATTGCACAACTAATGGAAGTTGCGAATAGTTAACTTTTTAAATTAATTTTAAGAAATGCATAACTTTTAAGCAATATTTCATATCATAATTTGTATAATTATATAGGATAATCCCTTTTTAAAGCAAAAAAGGATAATATAGTCCTATTAAAGGAGTTTTTTATGATTGATATGACAAATCTAATGATGCACCGTGTAGATAACTTGAATATTGAAAATGAACGAATCTCTCACCAGATGAGTACGAGTAGAAAACTTCAACACGGTAGTGATGATCCTGTTTTATATACAAAACTATTAAATATAGAAGAAAACACTAGAACATATAAGGGATTGCAAGTACAAATCCAAAGAACTACTGCTCAAAATACAATTTCTGATAAAACTATGCAAGAATCTAAGAAAATGCTTGACCTTATAAAAGTCGATCTAATAAGAGCAAGAAATGCAGGATTAGATGATAGTTCAAGAGCTGCTTTAGCAACAAATCTTGATGGTGTAAGAGAAACTTTAATAACTTTAGCAAATACTCAAATAGATGGGGAATACTTATTTTCAGGTTCTGCATCAAGTACTCGTACTTTTAATAAAAGTGAAGATTTTAAAGAAACTGGAAAAGTTGATTTTAATGGAAATGGTTTTTTAAGATCAGTTGCAGTTGAAGATTCAACATATAGACCAAGAGGTATTACAGCTTTAGATGCATTTATGTACCCTAGTGATACTGCTGCTAATAATGAACAATTAAAATTTACATCAAATGAACGAATTATAGATGAAGAGGGTTATGAGTGGAAAGTAAATGATGCTCAAGATGCAATTCAGAAATTTGATAAAAATAATGTATTAATAAGCCCAGAGATTGAGATAAGTATTACTGGAACTCCTCGTGTATTTAATGCAGCTGGAGCTGAAATAGAACCAGCAAAGTATACTACAGACCGTGTTCAAGAAACAAAAACAGGTGAAATTGATACAACTAGAATCTTAGAAGCAAAACATAATTTCTTTGACGATATTAATATTATGATAAATGCCCTAAACGGTTATTCAACTAATTCAGATGGTTCTAAAGCTGATGTACTTGGTGAATATACTAAAGCTGATGGTACAAAAGCTATAGATCAAGCAGACCGAACAGTAGCAATAAATGAAATTCTAGGTATCTCTTTAGAACAAACTTCTGCACAATTTAATTCAATGAATACAGGACATGCAGAACTTGGTGGAAGAAATAATGTATTCAATATATCTTTAGAAAGAATTGAAGCAAAACAAGTACATTACAATATTTTAATGCAAGAGTTAGGTGGCGTAGATATGGCAAAACTTGCAATGGAATCAAAATCTTTAGAGATGACATATCAAGCAGTATATTCTACAATTTCAAAAATGCATAAATTGTCACTATTAAACTTTCTTAACTAATACACCTAATATATGAATATTAAAAAGATTTTCTCAAAAGATTTAATAGTAGTTTTCCTATTTGCTTCTATTTTAGGGATTATTATTATCCCTTTGCCAAAATCTTTTTTAGATTTCTTTTTAATTATCTCACTAACTATGTCACTATTGATTTTACTTGTATCTTTATACATTTTAAAGCCATCTGACTTATCTACTTTTCCAACTTTACTATTAGTTTTAGCACTGTTTAGACTATCATTAAATATAGCCACTACTAGGTCTATTTTAAGTGAAGGGCATAATGGTCCTGAAGCTGTTAGTTCCATTATTGCTGCTTTTGGAGAGTTTGTTGTTGGTGGAAATATGGTAATTGGTATTATCATATTTATAATATTAATTATCATTAACTTTATGGTTGTAACAGCAGGTGCTACTAGAGTTGCCGAAGTTACTGCTAGATTTAGTTTAGATTCATTACCTGGTAAACAAATGGCTATTGATGCTGATTTAAATGCTGGATTTATAGATGATGTTCAAGCACAAGCAAGAAGAAAAACATTACAAAGTGAAGTTGCTTTTTATGGAGCAATGGATGGGGCATCAAAGTTTGTAAAAGGTGATGCGGTTGCTGGTATTATTATTACAATTGTAAATTTAATTGGTGGATTATTAATTGGTATGTTCCAACATGATATGACAGCAGCACAAAGTGGTGAAATATATACTATTTTAACTATTGGTGATGGACTTGTAGCTCAAATACCTGCTCTTATTCTTTCTACAGCAACTGCTGTTATGATAACTCGTTCAAATGCAGATGACGATAACTTTGCGAGTACTGTTATAAAACAATTAGGTAAAGATAGTAAAGCATTAATTATGGTTGGTCTTGGATTGTTTTTATTCGCTTTAATTCCTGGTTTCCCATCAGGAATATTAATAGTTATGGGTGGAATGCTATCTATGATTGGTTTTATTATTTATATGATAGAAGAGGATCAGGACAATGCTTTTACAAGATTTTTTAAGCCTGTTGACTTATCAAAAGACAATCCAACACCAACTGATATTGAAAAAATAAAAGAGAAAAAAGCAGAAGCTACTGAACAAAATGAGGAAGATACTTTAGAGCGAACTATGAAGATGGAAGTTCTTGAACTTAGGCTGGGTGCTAGATTGTTACAACTTATTCGTGGAGATAGTGAACTTCTAGGTAAGATTAAAGGGATACGAAATACAGTTGCAGGTGAGTTAGGATTTGTTATACCACAAATTAGAATTACAGACGAGCCAACTTTAGGTACAAATGAATACTGTTTATATCTAAAAAGAATACCAATTTCAAGAGGAAATGTAGAGTTACATAAACTTCTAGCAATGGGTGGTATTGGAAAGCTAACAGTAAAAGGTAAAAAAGTAAAAGACCCTGTTTTTAGTATGGATGCAACTTGGATTGATGCAGATTTAAAAGATGAAGCTTTACAAAAAGGTTTTACTGTTGTTGATGCTCCAACTATTATCTCTACACATATTTCAGAAACTATCAAAAAACATGCAGAAGATATAATCACAAGACAAGATATAGTTAATGTTATTGATAGACTAAAAGGTGATTTCCCTATTGTTGTTGAAGAAGCTATGAAAGTTACTACTTATGGTGTACTTCTAAAAGTCTGTAAAGATTTACTACATGAAGGTATCCCTATTGTTGATATGCTTACTATTATAGAATCTATTGCCGATATTGCTGAAGTTACAAAAGCACCTGATATATTATTAGAGCATGTAAGAGCTAAGCTATTTAGACTAATTACAAATAAGTTTAAAGGTGCTGATGGGATTTTACGAATAGTAACTATAAAAGGTGAACTAGAACAAGAGTTTATGAATAAACTTCAAGAACAGCATGGCGTTAGTCACCTTATGTTAAGTATTGTAGAGATAAATAATCTTGTATCAAATACACGAGAGCTAATCAATGCACTTGAAGAAAAGAATATCTCTGGTGTATCTATAGTTGTTGATCCAAGTTTGAGAAAAAGAATATCTGAAATATATGAAAAATTTGGATTAAATATAGCAGTATTAAGTCACTCTGAACTTGACCCTAAAGCTGAGTTTGCTATTGAGGGAACTATTGAATTCTAATTAGATGTTAATATAATTAAGAAAATGATATAATATATAAATTTAAAGACAAAGGAATTAAATGTTAAAGAAAATTATTTTACCTACTATCTTATTACTACTAGGATATGGGTTTTGGGTAAGTCCAGACTTTAAAGAGATAGCAGCTGGTGTTTCTATCTTCTTATTTGGTATGTTAACACTTGAACAAGGTTTTAAAGCTTTCTCTGGTGGGACATTAGAAAAGATTTTACAAAAATCAACAGATAAACTTCATAAAAGTATTGGAT
>CAYUNC010000036.1:0-10485 GCA_964445915.1 uncultured Arcobacter sp. | reverse complement strand
CTAATTTTAATTTTGTACCAACACCATCAGTTCCAGCTAAAATAACTGGTTTTTTGTAACCTTCTGGTAATTCAAAAGCACCAGCAAAAGAACCAATACCACCAAGAACACCTGGTATCATTGTTGATTTTACATAAGGTTTAATATTTTCTACGAAACTATTTCCAGCATCTATATCAACACCTGCATCTTTATATGAAATTGTACTCATTTATATATCCTATTATTTAATTGAACATTTTTTTGTAATAATACAAATTGGACAAAAGTTAATTAATCCAGCTATTAAAGGTAGTAAACCTAAGTACCACCAACCTAAATTTAAACTACCATCGCCTAATAAAAATCCAATAGCTAGTGCAACCACACCTATTATTATTCTAAATGTTCTACAGAAATCTCTGATTTTATCATAAATATTCATTGTTTATATCCTTAGTATTATTCAATTTTGGCTATTATATCTAAAATAATATATTAAAATGTTTATTGATTATTTAAAAAGAAATTTAGTTTTAAAAAAAATTTTTATTTAAGATAATATCCTATATACTTATAAAAATTACAATAAAGTTACATAATGATTACAAAAACACTTGAATATGAATCAAAGCAACTGTTAGAATTATTTATTAAGAACAATAATATAGATGACAACAATCTTCTAATACAAATTTTTACTGCCCAGAACACAAAAGAATTTATCATTGAATTAAGAAATATCATTTTAAGTAAATTACCAAATGCAAAAATTATTGGTGCTACTTCTTGTGGAGAGATTTCAAATAATGGTTCTGTTACAAATACAACGGTTATATCATTTTCATCATTTTTTGAAACAACAATAAAGACAAGTTTAGTAGAATCTAAAGAGACAAGCTTTTCAATGGGTAAAGAGATTATTGAGTCATTTGATAACATTCATAGTGAAGAATTAAAATTAATCATAACTTTTACAGATGGATTAAATACAAATGGAGAAGAATACCTAAACGGTATTGCTTCAGTTAATGATAAAATTATTATAGCTGGTGGTATGGCTGGAGATAATGCAAAATTTGAAATTACATTTATATTTGACGAAAAAGAGATTACTAGCAATGGAGCAGTTGCTGTTGCTTTATATAACAAAGAGTTAGAGATTAATACAAACTATAGTTTTGATTGGGAAACAATTGGAAAACAACATCTTGTAGAAAAGTCTATTGGCAATAGAGTTTATAGAATTGGTGGTATGACAACAGTTGACTTTTATAAATACTATTTAGGTGAGGCTATGGGTCTATTATTGCCTGCTATTGGTATTGAATTTCCTTTAGTAATAAGAAACAATGATATTAATATTGCTCGTGCTGTTTTATCAAAACATGATGATGGTAGTTTAAGTTTTGCTGGTAATATTCCAGAAGGTTCTCTTGTAAGATTTGGTCATGGTGATGTTCAAATGATTATAGACAAAGGTGTTGATAGTGTAAAAAATATTATCAAAAAACCTATAGAATCAATTTTTATCTACTCTTGTATGGCAAGAAAAGCATTATTACAAGAAGATATAAATTTAGAACTAGCACCACTTAAAAAAGTAGCACCTATTACTGGGTTTTTTACTTATGGTGAATTTTATTCAAAATGTGATGATTTATCTTGTACACCAAAGCTTTTAAATCAAACTATGACTTTAGTTACTATCTCTGAGAAACATACTATAGATAAGAATATTGCGAAAGATATTCTTAATAATACTCACACTGAAATACACAATGCTGATTTTCATAGAACACAAGCTTTATCTATTTTGATTGAAAGAACTACAAAAGAATTAGAAGAGTTAAACAGTCAACTAGAATCTAGAGTAGAAAAAGAGGTAAAAGATAATATAGAAAAAGATTCTATGATACAAGTTATGTCAACTCAAGCCCAATTAGGTGAGATGATTGAGATGATTATCCACCAATGGCGACAACCTTTAAGTGCTATAACAACATCTGCAAGTACTATGCAAGTATATAAATCATTTGATAATTTAACAGATGAAACAATAGATGAGATGCTTGTCAATATTTTATCATATTCAGAACATTTAAATACAACTATTGAAGATTTTAGAGATTTATTCCAATCAACTAATAGTTGTAAAACTATTACACTATCTAAATTAATTGAGAAAGCATTAAATATAGTTTCTCCTATTATAAAAAAGAATAATATTACAATAATTAAAGAATACAATAACGATACACAAGTATCAATTCAAATTGGATTAGTAATGCAAGTATTAATTAATATATTAAAAAATGCTGCTGATATATTATTAGAAAAGAATACTGAAAATCCAACTATAAAAATAGTTGCTGATATTAGAAAAGATAGAGGAATACTTAGAATTTTAGATAATGGTGGAGGAATACCTGAAGATATTTTTCCATTTATTTTTGATAAAAAGTTTACAACAAAAGGTGAAACTCACGGAACTGGTATAGGGCTTAATATGTCAAAAACTATTATAGAAACTAGAATGGGTGGAAGATTAACAGCTAACAATCAAGATGGCTGGGCTGTCTTTAATATAAAGATACCAGTTACTGAAATTAAAGACTAGTCTTTTTAGTTTAATTTAACTCTATTATTTGAGTTTAACAATTTTGTGCTATTATGTTTAAAATATTATATTAAAGGTTTATTAGATGTTTAAAAAGAGATTTGGTCTTGAAGAGATGATGGTACATGTGCCTATGTGTTCACACAAAAATATCAAGAAGGTATTAGTAGTTGGAGATGTTACTGAAGAATTTAAAATTGAACTAGATAAACATGAATGTAAAGATATAACATACACAGATGAATTAAATATAGATGAGAAATTCGATATTATCCTTTACAACAAAGATATTCCAACTGATTTAGAGATATCACAACTTGAAAGATGTTTAGAATCTGAGTATGGGATTTTAGTAACTAAAAGTTCTTTTATTTATAAAGAATTAGATAAAGCAAAAGAAGAATTGGCAACTATTGGAAAAAACTTTTGGATTTGTATGCCTTATACTTTTGGACACAATACTTTAGTATTTGCTTCAAAAAGATACCATCCACAAGCAGAGATTGTTCTTCAAACTTCTGATTTACTTGAAGATTGTGAATACTACAATACAGAGTTACACAATGCTTGTTTTGTACATCCAACATATATTACAAAAGAGATTACTGGTATTGCAAAACGATAACTTTAAATATGCCGTAGCACTTACAGGTGGAATAGCAACTGGAAAAAGTACAGTTGCCTCACTTTTTATGATGCATGGTTTTTTAACTATTGATGCTGATAAAATCACACATAAATTGCTTGATGAAAATCACTGGGCAATAGCTGATATGTTTGGGACTAGATATGTTGAAAATAGTAAAGTTATAAGAAAAAAACTTGGAAATCTTATCTTTAATGATAGTACAGAAAAACAAAAACTTGAAGAATTTCTACACCCTTTAATAAAAGAACAAATCATAAAAGAAGCTCAAATCTTTGAGATGCAACAAAAACCATACTTAATAGATATACCACTATTTTTTGAAAATAAGAATTATAATATAGAAAAATCAATAGTTGTATATGCCTCACAAGAGCAACAAATAAAAAGACTTATGCTTAGAGATAATTGTGATGAATTTGATGCATTAAGTCGTATAAATAATCAAATGAATATTGAAGAAAAAAAAGTAAAAGCTACATATATCCTTGATAATACTCAAGACCTTAAATATCTACAAAACGAAGTTGAAAGAATTAAAAAAATTCTTATAGATTAGTAACATTTTAATAAAACTGTATATTTTCTATCCATTTTTACTCTCCTAATTTATTTTTTTTTAGATACAATTATTTAAATAAAAAATTAAGGAGATTTTACCATGGGTAAATTTGTAAACGACACAGCAGAGTTTTTTGACTACTGTAAAGAACACGAGGTTGAATTTGTAGATTTTAGATTTACAGATATTAAAGGTGCTTGGCATCATATTAGTTATAGAATGAGTGCAGTTACTAACGATCAACTTGATTTTGGTATGCCTTTTGATGGTTCAAGTATTGATGCTTGGCAACCAATTGAAAAGTCAGATATGATTTTGAAGCCAGATGTTGGTACAGCATTTTTAGATCCATTTACAGCTGATAGTACTATTATTGTTATTTGTAGTGTTTATGATATCTACAAAGAAGAGATGTATGCTAAATGTCCAAGAAGTATCGCTAAAAAATCTTTAGAATATCTTGCAGAAGCAAATGTAGGTGATGTAGCTTACTTTGGTCCTGAAAATGAATACTTTATTTTTGAAGATGTTAAAGTTAAAGATGCTCCAAATGAATCACACTATAGTGTAGATACAGAAGATGGAGACTGGAATAGAAATGTATCTATGGAAGGTGGAAACATGGGTCATATTTCTGGTAACAAAGGTGGTTACTTCCCATCTGCTCCTGTAGATAAAGGTGTTGATTTAAGAGCTGAAACAATGCTAATCTTAGAGCAAATTGGTCTTACAGTTATGCTTGGACATCATGAAGTTGCACAAGGTCAGCACGAGATTGGTATCGTTTATGATACTATGGTTGAAGCTGCTGATAATGTTCAAAAACTTAAATATGTTGTTAAAATGGTAGCACACCTAAATGGTAAATCTGCTACATTTATGCCAAAACCAATCCATGGTGATAACGGTAACGGTATGCATGTTCATCAATCAATTTGGAAAGATGGAGTAAATACATTCTACAAAGAAGGTAACTACGGTAACCTTTCTGATGAAGCTAGATGGTATGCTGGTGGTGTATTTAATCACGCTTATGCAGTTGCTGCATTTACAAACGCATCTACTAACTCATATAAAAGATTAGTTCCAGGTTTTGAAGCACCAAGTATTCTTACTTATTCTGCTCAAAATAGATCAGCTGCTTGTAGAGTTCCTTATGGAGCTGGAGCACCTGCTACTAGACTTGAGATGAGATTCCCAGATTCTACTGCTAACCCATATTTAGCATTTGCTGCTATGATGATGGCTGGAATTGATGGTATCAAAAATAAAACTGAGCCTGTTGGTCCAATGGATATTGATTTATTTGAATTATCTCTTGATGAGATTAGAGAAAAAGGTATTCCTCAAATGCCAGCTACTTTAAGAAGAGCTGTTGAAGGTCTAATTAAAGATAATGATTTCTTAAAACCTGTATTTACACAAGAGTTTGTAGATACTTACCAACATTATCAATACGAAAGACAAATCTGGCCTTACGAAGCTAGACCAACTGCTTTTGAAGTTAAAACAACTTATTCTTGTTAATATTTTAATAAGAAAAGACAAAAAGGGTAGAGATTAAATTCTCTACCCTTTTTTATTATTAATTAACTTTGATTATTAATTAGATTATTAGTTAGATTTAGGGACAATAAGAATCTATATTTACGGAAGGTTCTTAATGAAAAGTATAAAATATAAATTTCTAATACCAACAATAACATTATTATTTATTGTATTTAGCATAATCTTTTCTATTAATATATCTTCTATTAAAAATAATACAACAAATAAAGCACAAATAACTATTGAAATAGTACAACATATTAGCTCATCTTTTATAAGTGAATTTGACTATGATTCACTAGAATCATTAGCCATTAATGTTGCAAAAAATGAAAGTATAGATTTTATAACTTTTTATGATGAAAACAAAGAGGCACTTACTAAGAACAAATCTAAAAAATATACAAATAGTATTATATTTCATGATAAAATATTTGATCAAAATAAGACAATTGGCTCTGTAGATATAGGCTATAATTATAATTATGAAAATAACATTATCAATGAAGAGATAAAATCTTTATCTATGATTTTCATCTTTTTTATAATTATATTTTTATGTGGTATATTATTTATTGTTGGTCATATCAATAACTCATTAACCGTATTACAAACTGGATTATTAGAATTTTTTGAATATTTAACTACTGAAAAGAACACTATAAAACCTATTAAATTAAAGTGTAATGATGAAATTGGTCAAATGATAAAGACTATCAATAAAAATATTGAGATTATACAAGATGGTATTCATCGTGACAACCTATTTGTGAAAAATTTAATAGAGTGTTCTGAAAGTATAAAAAATGGATATTTTAATACAAATATTACTTTAGAGCCTCATAATAAAGATTTACAACATGTAAAAGCTATTACAAATGAGATGTTTAATACTCTTGAAAATAAAATAGGAAAAGATTTAAATAAAGTTTTAGATGTTTTTGTAGATTTTTCAAATATGAAGTTTGATAAAAAGATAGAAAATCCTACTGGTATAATAGAAAATATCATAAATGAAATTGCCATAACGAATACACATGTAATAAATACAGTTTCTGATGTAATTGGACATATCTCATCAGGTGATTTATCATATAGAATTGATGACGATATGGGTGGCGATTTTGACCATATTAAAAATTCTTTAAATAACTTATCAACAAATTTAGAAAGCCTTTTTAAAGAGTTAAATTCTACTTTATCAAATATGAGCCAAGGTGACTTAACTAAATATATAAATGGTACATATACAGGTGAGTTCAATACTATTAAGTTATCTACAAATAAAACAATCAGTAAGCTACAAACAACTATAACTAATGTATTAGCATCATCAAAGTCTATTACGAATGGTTTAGAAAATATTGATAATACTGTTTTAAATATTTCAGAAGATGCAACAAAACAAGCACAATCAATAAGTCAGACAACTATTGCTACACAAGATATATCTGATTCTATTAGTTTATCAGCAGAAAGTACGCAATTGGCTACAGTAGAAGCAAATGAAACTATGAGTATGGCAGAAGATGGTTCGCTAGCTGTACATAAAGCAAATAAAGTTATGAATAATATTATAGAAAAGATTTTACAAATTGAAGATATTGCATATCAAACAAATCTCCTTGCACTAAATGCTGCAATAGAAGCAGCAAGAGCAGGTGAACATGGAAAAGGTTTTGCTGTTGTTGCAGTTGAAGTTCGTAAATTGGCAAAACGAAGTCAAATAGTTTCAAATGATATAAATGAAATATCAGTTATTTCTAAAGAAGAAAATAAAAAAGCTGGTGTTATTATTGATAATATGTTGGTAAAAATGGAAAATACAACCAGTATAGTAGATAAAATATCTATCACATCTTCTAAACAAAAAGTAGCTATTAAAGATATAAATAAAGAGGTAATATCAATTGATGATGTTACAAAAAGAAATTCAGATGCATCAGAGAGTTTATATACCTACACAAAAGGTATCAATGATGAGGCTGATAAACTTCTTGAATTAATGGACTTTTTTAGAGTTAGCAACAATTAATAATCTAATCACACTCAAAACCAAATCATAATACTATTTTAGATAAAATAGATATATGAAGTATAATAATATAAATTTTAATAATAAATCGGTTCTTATAACTGGTGGTGCAGGGTTCATAGGTAGCAATATTGCTTTTTATTTACAACAAAATTTTCCTGATTGTCATATAGTAGTCTTTGATAAGTTTAGAAGTGGTGAGACTTTAGGGAATGGAAACCTTAAAAGTTTTGGTCATTATAAAAATCTTATTGATTTTGATGGTATTATCATAAGTGGCGATATTAATGATAAAGAGGCTTTAAAAAAGCTTGAAGTAGAGTATAACTTTGATTATATTTTTCATCAAGCAGCTATCTCTGATACAACTGCTACAGAGCAAGACTTAATGATACAAACAAATGTAAATGCTTTTGAAGATTTATTAAAAATTGCTATTGTTCATGATGCAAATATGATTTATGCATCTTCTGCTGCTACTTATGGAGATGCTCCAAGTCCTCAAACTGTAGGAGTTGAAAGTCCTGAAAATGTTTATGGTTTCAGTAAACTTATAATGGATAATCTAGCAAAGAAATATATAAACAAAAATCTTGATATTTCTATAGTTGGTCTTAGATACTTCAATGTTTATGGAGAGAATGAGTTCTTTAAAAATAAAACTGCTTCAACAGTAGTACAATTTGCACATCAAATATTGGCAGGAAGAACACCTAAACTATTTGAGGGAAGTGATAAAATCGTAAGAGATTTTATATATATCAAAGATATTGTTCAAGCCAACATCAAAGCATGTGACCCTAAAAAAAGTGGTGTATTTAATGTGGGAACTGCAAAACCTAGAAGTTTTCAAGATATAGCTGATATTTTACAAGATGAATTAGGTACATCTTTGGGTACTGATTATATTCCAAATCCATTTATTGGACAATATCAATTTTATACTGAAGCAAATATAAAAGATACTAAAGAAAACTTAGACTATAGCCCGATATATACTTTAGAAAATGGTATAAAAGCTTATATTCCAGAGATAAAAAGACTTTATGAAAACGAAGTAAAAGGTAAATAATATGAAACCAAATATTTTAGTTATTGGCGATGTGATGATTGACCATTATTTATGGGGAAAAACTGACCGTATTTCACCTGAAGCACCTGTACAAGTTGTTGATATTCAAAAAGAAACAACTGTTTTAGGTGGAGCTGGAAATGTAGTAAATAATCTTATCTCATTAGGAGCTGATGTTACTGTTATGTCTGTTACTGGTGATGATGCAATAGCTGAAGAATTAACTAAAATGCTAGAAAAGATTAATGCAAAACATTTTCTTGTACTAGATGAAAATAGAAAAACTACTAAAAAAAGTAGAATTATCGCTTCACATCAGCAAGTAGTAAGATATGATAGTGAATCAAAAGAAGATATTAGCCCAGAGTGTGAAACTGTTATTATTAAAAAACTTATGGAGATTATTCTAGATTTTGATGTAGTTTTATTGTCAGATTATGGAAAAGGTGTATTAACAAATTCATTAGTTTCTAAAATATTATTTGCAACTAGTGGTATAAATACAAAAGTTTTAGTTGACCCTAAAGGTAAAGATTATACAAAATATAGAGGTGCTTATTTATTAACACCAAATAAAAAAGAGGCTCAAGAAGCAACTGGCATAATAATAGAAGATGATGAAAGTTTAAAATTAGCATTAAAAAAACTACACAATTCTGCTTCACTTCAAGTACCAATGATAACGCTAAGTGAAGATGGTATTGCTATTTTAGATGAAGATAATAAAATTGTAATAAAACCAACAGTTGCAAGAGAAGTTTATGATGTAACTGGTGCTGGAGATACTGTATTGGCAAGTTTAGGATACTGTTTAGCAAAAGGTGAAAATATTCAAGATGCTATGGAGTTTGCAAACTTATCAGCAGGTGTAGTTGTAGGAAAAATAGGAAGTGCAACAGCAACAATAGAAGAGATAGAAGAGTACAAATCAAGCTTACATAAAAGTAGTATTGAATCACATATTAAAACTTTTGATGAGATTGAACAGACAGTTACAAGACTAAGAAAACAAAATAAGAAAATAGTATTTACAAATGGCTGTTTTGATATTTTACATCGTGGTCATGTAAGCTATTTAGATATTGCAAAATCTTTTGGAGATGTTTTAATATTAGGATTAAATAGTGATGCTAGTGTTAAACGATTAAAAGGTGATGATAGACCTATAAATTGTGAAGATGATAGAGGATATATTTTAGCTGCATTAGAAAGTGTAGATTATATTGTAAAATTTACAGAAGATACACCATATGATTTAATATCACTTATTAAGCCTGATATACTTGTAAAAGGTGGCGACTACGAAGGTAAAGAGGTTGTTGGAAGTGATATTGCTAAAGAGGTAAAATTGGTTCAATTTATTGATGGAAAAAGTACAACAAAAACAATCAATAAAATTAAGGAAACTAAATGAATAATGTAATTAATGATGAGTTCCAATCACATCTTGAAACAATTCAAAAAGTTATCCAAACAAATGCTTTAGATTTAGAAAAAGCATCTGCATTAGCAGTTGATACTTTAAAAGCTGGAAATAAAATACTTCTTTTTGGAAACGGTGGAAGTGCAGCAGATGCTCAACATATTTCAGCTGAACTTACAGGAAGATATAAAACTGAAAGAAAAGGTTTACCTGGTATTGCACTTACAACTGACACTAGTGCTTTAACTGCTATTGGAAATGATTATGGTTATGATAGAATTTTTGATAGACAAGTGGAAAGCTTAGCAAATAAAGGTGATTTACTTTTAGGAATCTCTACAAGTGGAAATAGCAAAAATGTTATAAATGCTTTAAAACTAGGAAAAGAATTAGGTTGTAAAACTTTGGGATTTAGTGGTAGAGATGGTGGTGGAATGAACGAGGTATGTGATATAAATTTAGTAGTACCAAGTGATAATACACCACGAATACAAGAGATGCATATATTATTTGGTCATACTATTTGCCAGATAATAGACAACAATTTTTAAACAAGGATAAATTTATGGAAACATTAACATACGAACAAAAAGAGACTTT
>CAYUNC010000035.1:0-10557 GCA_964445915.1 uncultured Arcobacter sp. | reverse complement strand
AAAAAAGAAATCTGTAAACTGAATAGAGGGTCATTGTCCCTTAAGTCAAGCGTTAGTTGAAAGGTAAGGATTATGACTACAAAAGAAACTTTAGAAGTATTTGCATCTAATTTTGTATTAAAAAACTATCGGTCACGTTGTGTGCATGATGCTTTAAAAAAGCCTGAAAAGCTAATGCAAAAAGTTTGCCATAATACATCTGAAATATTTTCAAAAAGTTTTTTAAATTGTTACATTGAATTTAACGAACAAGATAAATGTCTTTTTTATGGACTTTCAAGTTATATGGAAGAAACAACTTGGAATGATGCTATAAATGTAATTAAAAAATATGGTGGTGGCGGATATTTAATTATTGATATTAATGGAAATAAGTTTTATGCTGAGTCTGAAGGAGAACCTTCATTGGAAATTTATTCTGGAACAACTAACAAAACGCAGGAGCCAATATTTAACCCAAGAGCGGGTTAAATATTGCTCTCCTCAACCGTTAGAGTACAAAGGAAATAAAATGGAAAATAAAACAGAAAAAATTGCTTATCTATTTTTATTCTCTTCACTTCTTATCGATTTTTTAATACATAAATTATCAATATTTACATATGATACTCATATATTACATAATATAATGTCAATACTTTTGTTAACTAGTACTGGATTATTAATTACTAGAGGTATTTATTATCTACGATATTTTGGTAAAAAAAATAAATATATAATTGAATTAGTTCTTGGTTTATTTATTTTAATTAGTTTCACTTCAATGTTATATCTTACCAAGTATACTACTGAAAATTCATTCAATAGTTTAAAAAAAATAGACTACAAAGATAAAAAAGTAAATTCTGAGAGTTTTGCATACAATAACTATATTTTTGAAGGTAAAATAATGGAATATAATAATAAGCTATTTCAACCAACAAATGAAGATAAAAAAGCTAGAGATGATATTATTGCAATATATGATAACTTAGAAGTAATCACTCAAGGATTTTTTAATTGGGTAGGAATATTGATTGTAAGTATTTTATTTGGATTTTTACTACCAATAAATAAAAACTCTAACAAAGCCTAGAAAGGAACAAGTGACCCCTGCGACCTTTTAAGTATAAACTAACTAAAATGTAATGGTTATAAAAAGAAGTTAGCAAACTGATTGAGGGGTCATTGTCCCTTAAGTCAGGCGTTATCTTATGGAGTAAAAATGAAAAAAATATCTACTATCCTATTAATTATTTCATCATTGTTTGTTATATACGATATTTTTTCACCTTTACATATTATTTTTATAAATATAAAATTAAATTATATTTTTATGTTTATAGTATTTTTAATGTTTTTAAGTGGAATTATAATAAAAATACTTTTAATCAAAAATATTTATTTTAAAATATTATTAAGTATTTTATACTTTTTAATATTATTTTCATTTCAATTAGTAATTATCTTTGCATTTTTTCCTTACTTCGATATTAAGAATAACAGTGATGGTTCATTTGAAAAAATAAAAGAAATAAATAAAAATAATATATATTATAGATTATATAGAACAGATGGTGGAGCCACGACATCTTTTGGACTTGTATTAAGAAAAGAAAATGATTTAAAAATTGGTTTAAAAATTGTTAAAACAATTTTTTCACAATATAAAGCACGACATGCAAATTTAGAAGTTTCAAATAATAATCAATTAAAACTTGTTATTCAACCTTGTATGCACAAAGAAAATGATAAACAAAAAACTTTACTTTTTGATATTGATTAAAAGATAACAAAGCATTGGAAGAAAAACAAGGTAATAGTGCAAAATTATCTAGCTTTTATGTGTCGCATAAAGATATTTTAAATAGCTAATAGTTAAGACGTTTGGATACCTTGTTTTTCAATTCGGGCGTTATAATTACAGTTTACCAAACAATCATACAAGTTTAGATATACTTTATTTAACAAAAAATAGAAAGAGTAAAAATGCCTAAAATATTTGAATATCTTGGAATTACTATAATGTTTTATAGTAATGAACATGAACCAATTCATGTTCATGGAAAATATCAAGCTTTTGAATCAAAAGCAGATTTTATTATTGTTGATGGAAAAATTATTGACATTAAAATAAAAGATGTAAAAGGTAAAAGACCACTTCCAAAAAAAGAGTTAAAAGAATTTAAAAACTTTGTTACTAAATTCAAAGAAGATATTGTACAAAAATGGGTAGATTACTTTGTTTATCACAAATCAGTACAATGTATCAAAATTGAAGGAAAGGTAAAATAAATTATGTCTAAATTAATTTCAATAGAAAAAGCAAAATATATTGATGATTATAAAATATCCTTATTATTCAATGATGGTAAAGAAAATATTTTAGATTTTAAAAATTTTATTGTAAAATCTCAACATCCAGATATTAAAAAATATGAAGATTTAAAGTTATTTAAAAAATTTAATTTAGATTATGGTGAATTAGAATGGAATGATTATGATTTAGCTTTCCCTGTATATGATTTATATAAAGGGACAATCAAACATTAAAATTATAACAAATCTTGCATAATATCGCCGTGTTCCTCACTTTAGGATTGTAAATGCTTTAGCTGAAAAGATTTCATCTTTAAAAACATTAGATTATCTTGAAGAAAGAGCAAGTAAAGGTTCAGTAAATAATATATTAAATTTACTTGGTAATGTTCAGGATATTGAACCACAAAAACAAGATAGACTATAAATACTAAGGAAATACAAAAATGGAAACAACTTATTCAAAAAAAAATCATCTAGAAATTAACACTAGTGTTTTATTTAAATCTTCTGAATTTAAAGAGAGTGTAATGAAGGAATCTTCAGAAAAATTTGCACTCATATCACAGACAACAAGATATATGCCCGAGATAGTTCACAAAGGGAATTCTACTAATATAATTTCTTTTTTTGACAAAACAAAAGAATCATACTTCGGCGAAAGTTCTATTAAAGATATGTTTAAAGAGTGGGAGCAGTTCCCCCAAAAGCAAGTTTCATTTTTAACTCCTCTTTATCATATGGGTTATTTTTTAGTTTTAGCAGAGATTTCAAATAACAAAGATTTAAAAAACAAACTTAAAAACAGAACTTCAAGTTTTTTAAGAACTTACCTTAAATTAGAAGAATATCAAGCTGTTAGTAGTTATAGAGTTGATGTAAATATAAAATCTTTAACTTTTACAGAGCTAATAGCCCAATGGATGGCTTTTGTTAATTCATTTTTAACTGATTTTTCTGTTTATTTAATTAAATCTAATCAAAAAGTAACTTCTGAAAACAAAGATGAGATAGAGTTAAATTTTAAAAATTTAATGAAAGATATTGAGCCAAAATCTCTTAATATCAATGAAGAGATTTTAACTTACTTAAAATAAACAACAAAATATGATAGGCAATACAAATTATTCCAAAAAACTACTAGCATTAAATAAACCTAAGGGTTATGTAGTTACTCGTTCAGATGAGCGAGGTAGAAAAACAGTTTATAATCTTTTACCTGATTGGGTATTTGATGATGGTTGGATGCCTATAGGACGACTTGATTTAGAATCTAAAGGACTTTTATTATTTACAACAGATGGTAAAGTTGGCAATGTATTGACCAAGCCAGGTAATTGTAAAAAAGTTTATGAGATTTGGGTTAGAGGTCATGTGACTGAAGAACATATTTTACAAGCAAAAAAAGGTGTAGAAAGTAAGCACGGAATATTAAAAGCACTTGTAGTTGAAAAACTAAGCTTTGGTGGTGCAAAGACAAAACTAAAAATAGTAATTGATGAAGGTAAAAATCGCCATATCAGACGACTTTTTGGAGCGATGAAAGACCCTAAGTTTGGAACACCTTTAAAAGTATTGGAATTAAAAAGAGTTAGTATTGGTAGTTTTAAACTTGATATTCAAAGTGGCAAATGGCATTTCCTTTCTGTTGAGGAAGAGAAATTATTATTAGAAAATCTTTAATAATATAAACTCATAAGATTATATATCTTATTTTATGAGTTCATTATAATATTTTAGATACAATCACGAAAATAAAAAGGGTAACGATGAAAAAAAGAGTTCTTGTAAAGTTTTCTGGTGAAGCATTAGCAGGTGATAGTGGCTATGGAATTGATACTCAAATTTTAGATTACATTGCTCGAGAAATCAAGCAACTTGTAGATAATGATATTGAAGTTGGTATTGTTATTGGTGGTGGTAATATTATTAGAGGCGTAAGTGCTGCTGCTGATGGTATCATCAAAAGAACAAGTGGTGATTATATGGGAATGTTAGCAACTGTTGTAAATGGTATTGCTATGCAAGAAGCTTTAGAACATATTGGTGTTTGTGCTAGACTTCAAACTGCTATTAAGATGGAGCAAATTGCTGAATCTTTTATAGTTCGTCGTGCTAAAAGACATCTTGAAAAAGGTAGAGTTGTAATATTTGGTGCAGGTACAGGAAATCCATTTTTTACAACAGATACGGCAGCAACATTAAGAGCAACAGAAGTAGATGCAATTATGTTAATAAAAGCTACAAAAGTTGATGGTGTTTATGATAAAGACCCTATGAAATTTGATGATGCAGTTAAGCTTTCTAGTATAGGTTATGATGATGCATTAAAAGACCATATTAAAGTTATGGATGATACAGCTATTGCATTAGCTAAGGACAATAATTTACCAATTATAGTTATGGATATGAACGACAAGGGAAATCTTTTGAATATTATTCAAGGTGATTATTCTAAATGTTCAATAGTAAAATAAAATACAATAAATAAAAGGAAAAAATATGAGAATAGAAGAGTTACTTTCACAAGCATTAGAAAAAGTAGATAATGATAGATATATACTATCATTAGCTGTTGGTCAAAGAGCAGACGAATTATCAAAAGGTGCTAAGCCATTACTTGAAAATTCAACAATCAAAAATATGAAATATACTGATATAGCAATAAATGAGATTGCTTTAGGTGTATTAACTATTGAAGGTCTTGAAGACAAATAAAAAGGAGTCTCTTGGATTCTTTTTTAAATAACCTAAAAAATATAACTGACATTGAGTCAGCTTCCAAAGAACTAGCTAGTAAAATTAGTTTTAGCCCACAAATTGCATCTGCACTTGAATTTTGTATTCATGCACATGAAGCACAATTTAGAAAAAGTGGTGAGCCTTATGCTGTTCATCCTATTTTAGTAGCTACTATTACTGCATACTTTAGTAATGATGAAACAATGGTTATCTCAGCATTACTTCATGATGTTGTAGAAGATACTGATTATACACGAGAAGATATATCTTCAAAATATGGTGAAGATGTAGCACATATTGTTGATGGTTTAACTAAAATAGTTGAAATCCGTGAACATGAACTATCTCCATCGCATGACAAACTTCTTTCATCTGCTTTATCTTTTAGAAAAATGCTTGTAGCATCTATTGATGATGTGCGAGTATTAGTAGTAAAACTTTGTGATAGAGTACACAATATGCTTACACTTGATGCTCTAACGCACGAAAAACAAATCAGAATATCAGAAGAAACTCTTGTAGTTTATGCACCTATTGCTCATCGCCTTGGTATTTCTATTATTAAAAATACCTTGGAAGATTTGAGTTTTTATTATTTATATCCAAATGAATATAAAGAGATAGACCAATACATCAAAACATACCAACAAAAAATACAGCTTGACTTTAATTATTTTGTTTCTCAGACAAGTGATATTTTACAAAAGATGGGATATGTTGATGGTAAGGTTAAAATTATTAGTCGGATTAAACATCACTATTCTATATATTTAAAAATGCAAAGAAAAGGTATATGTTTAGATGAAGTTCTTGATTTACAAGCTGTACGAATACTTGTAGATGATGAGCTTGATTGTTATAAAGTATTGGGTTTGATGCATATTGAATACAAGCCTTTGATTGCTAGATTTAAAGATTATATTGCACTCCCAAAAGAAAATGGATATAAAACAATCCATACAACAGTATTTCATAATTCAAAGATATATGAAGTACAAATTAGAACAAATGCTATGCACAATATTGCAGAGTATGGAGTTGCAGCCCATTGGAAATATAAAGAGGGTCAAGGAAAAAATAAAAATATAAATCTTGATTGGCTACATGCACTAGAAACTACAAATGAAAATATTGAAGAGTTTTATACTGATGCAAAGCAAGATTTATATTGTGAAGAGATAGTTGTATATTCTCCAAAAGGTGAGTTATTTACTTTACCACGAGGGGCAACTGCTTTTGATTTTGCTTATGAGATACATACTGATGTTGGTAATCGTGCTTTATATTCAAGTATAAATACAATTAAAAAACCACTTCTTTCGCAACTTAGAAGTGGTGATATTGTTGATATTGAAACTGGTAAAGCTGATGTACCAAGGTGTACTTGGCTAGATATGGTTCTTACAAGTAAGGCTAAAAAGTCTATTAAACATTTATGTTCTCAAAGATTAAAGATTGTTGATGAGTTAGTGGGGCAAAATATTTTAAATACTATTTTTTCAAGATTCAAAAATGATGTAGTTTCAACAATTCCATATCACAAACTACAAAAAGTATCTTACAACTTAGACCATTTAAAAAACATCAAAAGAACACTAGAAAGAACTATTAGAAAAAAGAGTTTACTTAATAGAATAAAAGCACAAAATTTAAGTTTCAAAAGCTATACTTTGGAAAATATAGTAATTGAGTCAAATTTTGCTATAAATGAAGTGTTATTTGATCACTGTTGCCACCCTAAGTTTGGTGATGATATTATTGCTATAAAAGATGATAAGACAGCTAGGATTCATCATAAGTTATGTGATAGTGCCTTTGAAGATGTAGAAACACATAAACCAATGCTATTTTGTCAATGGATAAAAGATAAATTTTACACTTATAAAATGGTTGTAAGTTTACCAAATACTAGAGGTGAGATGGCAAGATTATTGACATACTTAGCATCAAATGATGTAACTATATTATTTATAGAGTATGGAAAAGATAAGTATGCCCAGCAACAATATTGTGCTATAGACTTTGAGATAAATGATGACAATCTTTACAAAGTACGGAAAATGGTAGAAAAAAAAGCAAGAGTTATAGAATTTTATTCTGCTCAAGATGCTTATAAATAAAAAAGATTTAAGGGAAACAAAATGGAAATACAAAATAAGATTAATGAAGCACTTGCTGAAATAAACAGAGGAACTGCTGAGATTATTGATACTGAAGCTATTGAAAAACTTCTTAAAAAGTTTTATGAAACTGGTGAAAATTATTTTGTAAAAGCTGGATTTGACCCTACTGCTCCTGATTTACATCTTGGACATACAGTTCTACTTCAAAAACTTGCAGTATTTCAAAAGTTTGGTGGGATTGTTCAGTTTTTAATTGGTGATTTTACAGCTACTATTGGCGACCCTACTGGAAAAAGTGCTACAAGAAAAGTTTTGACAAAAGATGATATTGTTAAAAATATAAAAAGTTATACGACACAAGCTTTTAAAATACTTGATGAATCAAAAACAAATATTGTTTATAACAATGACTGGTTAGAGCCTTTAGGTGCTATTGGTATGCTTGAACTTGCCTCAAATTTTACAGTTGCTAGAATGTTAGAAAGAGATGATTTTTCTAAAAGATATGCCTCAAATACTCCTATTGCTGTTAGTGAATTTATGTATCCCCTACTTCAAGGTTATGATAGTGTACATTTAAAATCAGATATTGAGATAGGTGGAACTGACCAAAAATTTAATCTTCTAATGGGAAGACAATTACAAAAAGCTTATGATATTAAAAAACAACAAGCAGTTTTAATGATGCCAATTCTTGAAGGTCTTGATGGTGTAAATAAAATGTCAAAATCTTTAGGAAACTATATTGGGGTAACTGATGAACCAAATAATATGTTTGGTAAAGTTTTATCTATTAGTGATGATTTAATGTGGAGATATTATGAATTGCTTTCTACAAAAGACTTAAACAGTATAGAAGAGTTAAAAAAAGGTGTTGAAGATAAATCTTTACATCCTAAAAAAGTAAAAGATATGCTTGCTATGGAGATTGTTGATAGATTTCATGGAAATGGAGCAGGTGGAATAGCAAGAGATGAATTTACTAAAATATTTGCTAAAAAAGATATACCTACAGATATGAAAGAGTTTACTTTAGATGCTGGTATTGGAATACTTCAAGCATTGGTAGATTGTGAACTTGTACCTTCAACTTCTCAAGCTAGAAGAGATTTAAAAGGTGGAGCTGTAAAGATTGATCAAGTGAAAATAGATGACGATAAGATGACTTTTTCAGCTGGTAAGTTTGTATTGCAAAAAGGTAAAAAGAATTTTGTTCAAATTATTGTAAAATAATTTATATTAAAACTTTAACTTATAATTAAGATAAGGGTAGCTTAACTTATGATATACTACAACAATTTAAATTAAAGGAATTATAAATGAAAAAAACAATATTTATGGAAAAATATCCAGTATATACACTTGAGATAAGAAAGAGTGAAACTACATATACAAAAGTAGAAGAGATTTTAGAATATTTCAAAGTACTTGTAGATGCACATAAAATAGCAAAATATATTGCTACATTCAATCACTACGAACATACAAGTTCATTAGGTGGTGATATAAATAGTGAAATAAAAGATGCTCAAAACTTAATCTTTTGTTTTGGTCCAGCTATACCAAATACAAAAATCTTAGCTGCTCGTCCTAGAAGTATAGGTATTGCAGAACTTGAAGATTCATTTATAATAGAATTTTTAGAAGCACCAAAAGAGCAACTAAATGACCTAATGGAAACATGGGCAAAAGCTGTAGCAAATAAGTAGTATCAAAATGATTAAAAAATATTTTAGTTTCATTGTTGTATTTGCTATTGTATTAGTTATTGGCAATGAAATATATACTCAGATAAATAAAAAACCAAAAAGTGCAAAATCTACTAGATTATCTTGTCATAAAGATAGTGTAACTTTTGAAAAGGTTATCAAGCCAAAATTGGTACAAGAGTTACTTCAAACTTTAAAATCACAAGATTATAAAGTAAATGTTTGGGCTGATAAATCAAAGTATATGACTTCTGTTATGTTTAACTTTGTTGATATTAAAAAGATTGATGAAGATATTAAAACTAAAATTAAAAACTATAAATTAGATATTGAAGCTAAAAAGACAAGTGATGTATTAATAGATGTTATGGTTTATGAAAATGACAAAAAAGACCCAGGTAAAAAAACAAAAAGGTCAAAACTTTATGCGGGATACTTGGTATTTACATTTAAAGTTGGTATCAAAAAAGTGTATAAAATTCAAACGGATTTTATGGATTTAAAAGGTGAAGATATTCCAAAAAGAGTATCTTGTATTATAAACTCAGTAATGACATTAGGAGAACAAAATGGAACAAAATAAAGAACAAGCACAAGAGTGTGAACAAATAGAAGTAAATAGGTTAAAATTTTTCCCTATTATGATGTTTGCAATTGTTATGGGATTAGCAGGACTTACTATTGTATTTCAAAAAGCTAATGATATATTAGGATTTGGTGCTTTAGTTGGAAGTGCTTTAGCAATCTTTACTACAGTAGTATTTATTGTTATTTCATTGATTTATATCTTTAAGATGATAAAATATTTACCAGCAGTAAAAAAAGAATTTGCCCACCCAGTAAGAATAAATTTTTTCCCTGCTAGTGCTATCTCTTTACTACTTTTATCGGTTGTTTATCATCAAATCAATCATGATGTAGCATATTATTGTTTTATCATAGGTACTATTATGCAAACATTTTTTACATTTTATGTGATTAGTTTTTGGATAAATAACAACTTAGAATTACACCATTCAAATCCAGCTTGGTTTATCCCTATTGTTGGTAATGTTTTAGTTCCTGTTGCAGGTGCTGGTATGGTTGATACAAATATTTTAATGTATTATTTTGCTATTGGGATGTTTTTCTGGATAGTTTTAACTTCTATATTAATCAATAGAATTATATTTCACCACCAATTGGCACAAAAGTTTATGCCAACACTATTTATTTTCATTGCACCTCCTGCTATTGGGTTCATCGCTTATGTGAAGATGAACGGTGGAGATTTTGATTTATTTGCTGCTTTTTTATATAATCTAGCACTATTTTTTACTTTTCTTTTATTTTTTATGTACAAGAACTTTATAGGTTTAAAATACTTTATCTCATGGTGGGCATTTACATTTCCATTGACAGCAGTTACAATTGCTTCAATGTTAGCATTTAAAATGACAAATGTTATCATCTATAAATATTTTGCTTATGTGTTTATGGTAGTTGCTTGTATAGTTATATTTTTAGTTGCGATTACAACTATTAAAAGTATGCTAAAAGGTAAGGTTTGTATTCAAGAGTAGAAGAGATTCTACTCTAACACTCTTTATAAAAGAAAAGTGTTCGCTATTCTACTGTAACACTTTTCGCTAAGTTTCTTGGCATATCTACATCATTTCCAAGTCTTACACTTATCTCCATCGAAA
>CAYUNC010000034.1:0-11440 GCA_964445915.1 uncultured Arcobacter sp. | reverse complement strand
AGATAAGCTTGAAGATAATGAAGATGTACAAACTGTTTATACTAATTTAGCGTAAATTGTATTTTGATGTTTAAAGTACCAACTCTTTAAACATCAAGTTAAAAGTAACATTACCTCTAAACTCATTTTTTCCTATAGTTGCTATAAAACTTATATCATCTCCAACACTTACATCAGCAAAATCTACAAAAATAACAACTTCTATATTTACAATTTGATTAGAAACTATTAATTTTGTAAATTCTTTATTTTTCCCCATTTTCTTTATATCTATAACTTTTACATCTCTAAATATAAAACTTGGCATCTCATTTTCAAGTCCAAAAGGTCTAAAGCTATTTATAGTTTCGTAAAGATTGTGATGAACTAAATCAAGGCTTAATTCACCTATGCTAGTATCATAATTGTCTTCATCGCTATTAGAAGTTAGAGTTGTAATGTTTTGATTTAAAAGCTGTTTTAACTCTGGTAATTTTGAGGCTTCCAAACTTAGTCCAGCAGCCCCTTTATGTCCACCAAAACCTATTAAGATATCACTACAAGTATTTATTAAATCATACAAATGAACATCAGCACTTCTACTACTTCCTTTTGCTTTTTCATTATTTATTGAGAATACAAAGCTTGGTTTTTTATATTTATCACTTAATTTACTTGCTACTATTCCTATGATTCCTTCATTCCAATTTTGGCTTGAAACTACTACAACATTATCTTCTTCATCTACTTGAGTTTTCGCTTCTTCAAATATATTTAGTTGTTCTGTTTTTCTTCTTTCGTTTAATTCTATAAGATAATCTAAACTTTCATTTGCTTCAAAAGTATCAAAACTTAGTAAAAATTCTAAAGCAATATTTGCATCTTCCATTCGACCCGCACAATTAATTAGTGGTGCTATTTTGAATCCAATATCTTCTTCATTGATAGTTTTTAGATTGAATCTTTCTTTCAACGCAACTAAAGCAGGGCGTTTACTTTTTGCAAACTCTTGAAAACCTTTTTTAACAATCGTGCTATTTAAAGATTTCATAGGCATAATATCAGCGACAATAGCAAGAACTAAAATATCAAAAAACATCATCATATTTATTTTTGCATTTAACTCTTTTTTGACCATCGCACATAGGTACCATGCAACATTTGCACCACAAATATCTTTAAAAGGAAAATCACAATCATTTTGTTTTGGATTTACTATGGCATAAGCTTTTGGCAATACTTTTCCAACTGTATGATGATCTGTTATAATTAAATCTAATCCACGCTTTTCACATATCTCGCCAGCTTCAATAGCACTAATACCATTATCAACAGTGATAATTAATCCATCATAAATATCATCTAAAAGCTTAGGACTCAATCCGTACCCATGGGTAAATCTATTTGGTATGATATGATTTACTTCTACCCCTAAAGTTGAAAAGAATTCAACCATAATAGCAGTAGAAACAATACCATCAACATCATAATCACCTACAATATTTATAGTTTCATCTTCTCTTACAGCTTGGGCTATTCTTAAACTTGCTTTTTTTATATCTTTAAAACTATCAGGCTGAGGTAGCTCTTGTAATGTTGTAAAAGTATCATCTTTTTTTCTATCATTTAGTATATTGTATATTTGATTTTGTGTTAGCATTTTGTGGTATCTCTTTAGTTAAATTTATTTTATTGCTATGAATGTTGAAAAATTTATCCATTTAAATAAACAATCAAATTGTTTAAATCCAATATCCTCTACCATCTTTTTATTCTCTTCATAAGTATATGGGATAAGTACATTTTCTAAGGCTTCTCTTTTTTGAGAAATCTCAAATTCACTATAACCTTTGTCTTTTTTAAACTCATAATATTTATCTATAAATAGTTTATTTAGTTTTTTATCATCAGAGATAACTTTTTCACTAAAGATAAAGATACCACCAACTTCTAAACTATCATAAATTTTTTTGATTAGTTGTTCTCTTTGAAGTGGTCTAATAAATTGTAAAGTGTAGTTTGAAATAATAACTTGTGATGGTTTGAAATCTACTTTAAATATATCATCATTTATAAAGTTTATATCTAATCCATAAGCTTTTGATTTCTCTTTTGCTCTGTTTAACATAGCTTCTGAACTATCTATTCCAATAAGTTCTAAGTTTGTAGTGCTTTTATTTGCTATATTTATAAGTGTAGATGCTGTTGAACAGCCAAGGTCATATATGATGCTATTATCTTCGCAATAACTTAACACAAAAGATGTTGTTAAGTCTAAAACTTCATCATAGAAAGGGACAGAGCGATTGAGCATATCATCAAATACACTTGCAACCTCTTCGTCAAATTCAAATTGTTTTATAATTGGTTTATCAAATACTTTATCTTTATTCATTATAAACCAATTAAAAGATTAGTCTTGTTCAGCATTCTTTCTTTGCTTAGCATTTCTTCTTCTAGCACTAGATTCTAATTCTCTTTTTCTAATTCTAATAGTTACTGGAGTAATCTCAACAATCTCATCATCTTCAATCCACTCTAAAGCTAACTCTAAAGACATATCTCTTTTAGGGATAATCTTAATAGCTTCATCAGCACCTGATGATCTTACATTTGATTGTTGTTTAGCTTTTACTGGATTTACATCAAGGTCATTTTCTCTTGCGTGCTCACCAATAACCATACCGTTATAAACTTTATCTTGAGGAGCAATAAACATTTGACCTCTATCTTGTAAATTAAAGATTGAGTATGCAACTGCTTCTCCACCTTCCATAGAAACTAAAGCACCATTCATTCTTGAAGTTACACTTCCAGAATATGCTCTAAAGTCCATAAATGAGTGATTCATAACACCCTCACCTTTAGTAGATGTTAAAAATTCATTTCTGTATCCAATTAAACCACGAGCTGGAATTTCAAATTCACATCTTGTTTGTCCATTACCCATTGGTACCATATTTGACATTACAGCTTTTCTTTTTCCAAGTGCTTCAATAACAGCTCCAGAAAATTCGTCAGGAATATCAGTAACTAAATGCTCAAATGGCTCACACTTAACACCGTCAATTTCTTTAACGATTACTTCTGGTCTAGAGATTGAAAATTCAAAACCTTCTCTTCTCATATTTTCAGCAAGAATAGTAATTTGTAACTCACCTCTTCCATTTACTTCAAACGCTGCATCACCTTTTGGACAAAAGTTCATCGCGATATTTGTATTCATCTCTGCTTCAAGTCTCTCTTCAATTTTGTTACTTGTTACAAATTTACCTTCAGTACCAGCTAATGGAGAATCATTTACTGCAAATGTTACAGATAATGTAGGCTCTTCAATATGCATAGGGTCTAAAGGCATTGGGTTTGCAGGGTCACAAAGTGAATCTCCAACATCAATAGTTTCAAAACCAGCAATAGCAACAATATCACCAAAACCAGCTTTATCAATATCCATTCTTTCAAGACCTTTAAATCCTAGAAGTTTAGTAATTCTACCTTTAATCTTTTCGCCATCTGCTTTAACTAACATTACAGTTTCACCCATAGAAACAGTACCATTAAATATTCTAGCAACACCGATTTTACCGATAAATGAATCATAAGATAAGTTGAAAACTTGAAGTTGAAGACCATTGTCATCGCTTCCTGTTGGAGCAGGAACTTCTTCTAAAATCATATCTAGTAAAGGAATCATATCTTTACTCTCATCATCTAAATTAATTTTTGCATAACCATTTTTAGCTGCTGCATAAATAACTGGGAATTCTAATTGCTCTTCAGTTGCACCCATTTGGTCAAACAGGTCAAATACTTCATCAACAACTCTATCTGGCTCAGCAGCATCTTTATCAATTTTGTTAATTACAACGATTGGTCTAAGACCTAACTCTAATGCTTTTTTAACAACAAACTTAGTTTGAGGCATAGCACCTTCTTGTGCATCTACAAGTAGAAGTACACAATCAACCATTTTAAGAACTCTCTCAACTTCTCCACCAAAGTCAGCATGTCCTGGAGTATCGATAATGTTAATTCTTGTATCTTTATAATCAATAGCCGTATTCTTAGCTAAGATTGTAATACCTCTTTCTTTTTCGATGTCATTGCTGTCCATCATTCTCTCTTCTGTTTCAGCTCTGTCATCAAATGTACCTGACTGCTTTAATAACTCATCTACTAGTGTAGTTTTACCATGATCAACGTGTGCAATAACTGCAATATTTCTAATATCTCTCATTTTAATTCCTTCTTTTATTTATCTATTTTGTATCTTAATTTCGCGTATTTTATCTAAGTTTAGCTTAAGGTAAGTTTTGAATTTTATTAAAATAAAGTGTTATTACTTAAGACTATAGAAAGTAAAATAATAATATCATAAGAATATAAAATATTTCAGGATAGATACTAATGAATACAAATTTAACAGACAAGATAGATTCACTTCCACCTTTACCACAGACAATTATTGACTTAGAAGAGTTTAAAAGATCATCAAATAAAACTCCAGAAGCTTTAGAGATTATTATTGCAAAAGATCCTTTGATTGTTTCAACACTTTTAAAAGTAGCAAACTCTGCTATGTTTGGTTTTAATAGTAGTGTTGATACTTTAGCTCGTGCGTTAGGATTGTTGGGAGTGAACTTTACACTTTCAATTGCATTTGGTAGTGCGATTAAAAATTCATTAGATACTGATTTAAAAGCTTATAACTTAGCAAGTGATGACTTTATGAGAATTTCAAATATGGCATCAAATCTTATCTCTTTATGGGTTGCAAAGATTGATATTGAATTAAAAGAGGAACTTTTATTACCAGTATTTTTACAAGAAACAGGTAAATTTATTGTATCTGATATAGCAAATGATGAAAATAAAAGTGAAGAGTTTTTAAATGCTTTACAAAATGATTCAGATACAGCAAGTGTTGAGAAGAAATTTTTTGATCTAACAACTTCAGAAGTAACAGCAAGTATCTTTAAACATTGGAATTTAAGTGAAAAACTTATAGAGATGATTAAATATGTTGATGATTTAGAAAACTGTCCAGAAGAATACAAAAAAGAAACTCAAATTTTACATGTAGCAAAAATAGCTTGTAATGTAATTGACCCATTAAGTGATAAATTTTGTGAAGATGCTGTTACAAAAGCAACTGAACTTGGATTAGAAGTTGGTCCACTTAAAAAAGCACTTGAAAAGATGCAAGATAGATTATTAGACGAATAGTATTAGGATTAAAAACTAATACTATCTAATATAATTAAAACTAAAAATAATATCCCTAAATAACCGTTTATCGTAAAAAAAGCACGGTCAATCTTTGTAAAATCTCTATTTACAATAATATGTTCAAATGTCAACATAATCATACTTAATACAATGGCAATATTAGCAAATAGACCTAAATTTGCCTCTTTTACAAATAAAAACCAGAAAAATACTGTTAATATATGAAGTATTTGCGAAAAGAACATTGTCTTTTTAACTCCAAACTTTGATGGAACAGAATGAAGCCCAAGCTCTTTGTCTACTTCTATATCTTGTAATGAATATAATAAATCAAATCCAGCTACCCAAAACATAACACCAATACTCAAGTAAATAGACCATAATGTAATAGTTTCACTGACTGCTACAACACCTGCTATTGGTGCTAACCCAAGAGATATACCTAAAATAATATGTGCAAGATAACTAAATCTTTTAAAATAAGAATAACTTCCAACAACTAAAAGAATAGGAACTGAAAGATAAAAGGCTAAATCATTTACAAAGTATGCAACTATAATAAATCCAATAGCATTTAAAATAGTAAATATTAACATTTGATATGAATTTATTCTCCCATCTACACTTGGGCGATTTACAGTACGAGGATTTAGTGCGTCTATATCTTGGTCTAAATATCTA
Source organism: uncultured Arcobacter sp. (assembly GCA_964445915.1). GTDB lineage: Bacteria > Campylobacterota > Campylobacteria > Campylobacterales > Arcobacteraceae > CAJXII01. Next base: position 5,551 of record CAYUNC010000034.1, on the reverse strand, counting down.
TTAAATCCCATAGCAAAGTTTCTAGCAGTTAAAGCAGCTAAAGTTCCCATAATCAGTAAGTAAAATCCAAACCAACCAGATGATGCTACAATCATTGCAATAAAAATAAAAGGCAAAGAGAATATAGAGTGTTTGAACATTACAAGCTCATTGAAATCGTTTAAAAGTTTTATTAGTTTATTTATCATAAAGTGGATTTTACTATAATTTTATTTAAACTTATTAAATGAATTGGATATAATTGGTTTTTATATAAAGGATTATACTTAATTATGATGTATTTTGAAACTATAAGATGTGAAGATAGTGAACTTTTTCATTTAGAATACCATCAAAAAAGAATAGCTAAAACTATTGGATTAAATATCAATTTGCAAGATTTTATATATCCACCTAACAACAATCTTTTAAAATGTAAAGTTATATATAATGATACAGGTATAGTAGATATACTATTTATTGACTATACTCCAAAAGAGATAAGTGTATTTAAAATAGTTGTAGATGATAATATAGATTATAAATATAAGATGACAAATAGAGATGTTATTGATAAGTTAGTAGCCACAAAAGATGATGCACATGAGATTATAATAGTTAAAAATGGACTTATTACAGATACTAGTATTGCAAATATTGCAATATATGATGGTAAAGATTGGATTAGTCCAAAAGTTCCACTTTTAGAAGGTACTTGTAAAGCTAGAATGGTAGATGAGCAAAAAATTATATTAAAAGATATAACAGTACAACAACTAATAAAAGCAAAAAAGATAGCTTTAATGAATGCTATGATAGAGTTTAAAATAATAAATGATTTCAATATAATTACATAGTCAAGGATAAATAATGATAACAAATATAATAGAAGATAAAGAATATAGAAACTTAATACAAGAGCAAATTAGAGATATAATAGACTATTTAATAGTAAATAATGAAGAATTTTCAATTACAGCAAATATAAAAGGTGTAGTATTCAGCCCAGAAATTCCAGAAACTATAGCTAAAAGTTTTGCAAATTTTACAATGTTTACACTAAGTAATTATACATATTCTACAATACAAGTAACTGATGATACTATATCTTTTGAAGCAGGGTTTGGTGAAGAAAATTTTGGTGCTTTAGTTACTATTCCTTTATATGCAATATTTCAATTAGTCGTAAATGATTCTATTTTATGTATAAATCCAACTGCTACAGTTGAGAAATACTTCTTAAAAGAAAATTTAGACAATAGTAATGATGGACAACAAAAACGGTCAAGAAGTGCATTTTCTATGAATCCTAAAAATAAAGATTTGATAGACTAAACTGATTTATTAACACTCCATTAATAATATTCAAATATAATAACAAAAAATTATAATATTAGGATAATATTTTGGCGTGGAAAAAAAAAGTAGAACATAAATTTGAACATATTTCAGATTTTATATTTGACAATAGAATAAAGGTTATATTCTTTGTTTTTTTAATGGTAGTTGCAATGGCTTCACAGATGAGGTTTCTAACTGTAGATACTTCAACGGAAGGTTTTTTACATCAAGAAGACCCACTTAGACTCGAATATGATAAGTTTAGAGACCAGTTTGGTCGTGATGAAAAAGTGCTTATTGCTATTCAAAGTGAAAATATATTTACAATAAAGTTTTTAACTAAATTAAATAAACTACATAAAGAATTAGAAAATAATCTTCCATATATAGAAGATGTAAACTCTTTAATCAATGCTAGAAATACTCGTGGTACTGTTGATAGTTTAATAGTTGATGATTTATTTGAAGAGTTACCAAAAGATGAAAAAGCATTGGCTTTTAAAAAACAATTAACACAAAATAATCCATTATTTAAAGACCTACTTATAGATGAAGCAGGAACTATTACAACTATAGTTATTGATACCCAAACTTACACATCTTTAGATAAAGATGGAAATCCAATAGCAAAAGAAGAGAGTGAAGAAGATGAATTTAGTGATGAAGAAGAAACTACATCAAATGAACCAAAAGAGTATTTAACTGATTGGGAAAATGTACAAATTGTAAATAAAACAAAAGAGATAGTTGCTAAATACCATTCAGATGATTTTAGTATTTTAGTATCAGGAACAGCTGTAATAAGTGCAGAACTTAAAGCTTCTATGACAAATGATATGCAAAAGTTTATTAAACTTGTAATTCTTGTAATGTCAATATTCTTAGCACTTATGTTTAGAAGAATAAGTGGTGTTGTTTTACCACTTGTTACTGTAATATTTACAATCATATCAGCACTTTCATTTATGGCTATATTTGGTGCTCCAATTACAGTTGTGACTCAGATTTTACCATCATTCTTATTAGCTGTAACAGTTGGTGCAAGTATCCATTTACTTTCAATCTTCTTCAAAGAATATAATCTAAAGAAAGATAAAAAAAGTGCATTAAGATATGCAATGGGACATAGTGGATTAGCTATTGTTATGACTTCACTTACAACTGCTGCAGGACTTTGGTCATTTTCTTTCTCAGAGTTAGCTCCAGTTGCTGACTTAGGAAAGTTTGCTAGTGCTGGTGTAGTTATTGGACTACTTTATACATTGGTTTTATTACCTGCGTTATTGTCGTTAATTAAAATAAAACCAAAAGATATTGTTATTGAGAATAACGAAGAAGTTCATACTTTTATGGATAAATTGTTACTTAAAGTTGCTGATATTTCAGTTACTTATCCTAAAATAATTATTGCTATTACAACTATAATTATTCTATTATCATTGGCAATTGCATCACAGCTTAGATTTTCACATAAACCAATTGTTTGGTTTGCACAAGACCATCCAGTTCGAGTGGCAACTGATATTGTTGATGACAAGTTAAAAGGTTCAGTTACTTTAGAAATTATTGTAGATACAAAAAAAGAAAATGGTCTATATGAACCAGAAATTCTAAATGCTATTGATAACTTTTCAAAACAAATCATAAATATAAAAAGTGATAAGTATTTTGTAGGAAAAACTTTAAGTATTGTTGATATTATTAAAGAGACAAATAAAGCTTTAAATGAAAATAAAAAAGAAGCATATATCATACCTCAAGATAAAAATCTTATTGCTCAAGAGTTATTGTTATTTGAAAACTCAGGAAGTGATGATTTAGAAGATTTTGTTGATAGTTCATTTTCAAAAGCTAGAATCACTGTAAAACTACCATATATAGATGCAATGGATTATGTAAATTTATTAAAAGAGATAAATCTTAAAGTTGATGAGAATTTTAAAGGTCGTGCTGATGTAACAGTAACAGGTATTTCAAACTTACTTGCTCGTATTATGGAAGCTGCGATTTCAAGTAGTGCTGTTAGTTATGTACTTGCCTTAACACTTATTACTATTATGATGTTAATTTTAATTGGAAATATAAAAATAGGGCTTATCTCTATGATTCCAAATATCTCCCCAATACTTATGATGACAACTGTTATGGTTATTTTTGATATGCCATTAGATATGTTTACAATGCTTATTGGTGCGATTGCTATAGGACTTGCTGTTGATGATACAGTTCATTTTATGCATAACTTTAGAAGATATGAATTACTTTACAATGATGTAGATAAAGCAGTAAGAATGACACTACTTACAACAGGAAGAGCTATGGTAGTTACAACTATTGTTTTATCATTTGGATTCTTTGTATTTATGTTTGCAAGTATGACAAATATATTTAACTTTGGATTATTAACTGGGATTGCAATTATTATTGCAGTACTTGCTGATTTCTTCTTAGTACCAGCTATTATGAAAGTAATGGTTGCAAATAGAAGAGATTTAAAATAGATAAATATTTAGATATACTTGCATCTTAATTAAAAAAACGGAGATATAAAATGTTTGGAAGAAGTAAAGAAATTAAAAATTATGAGTACACAAAAGAAGAGTTAGCAAAATTTAAATATGCTAAATATACTACAGCAAAAGGTATTATTTGGATTGAATTAACTCCAGAAAATACACCAAATACAGTAGCAAACTTTGCAACTTTGGTAAATGATAACTTTTATGATGGTTTAAACTTTCATAGAGTTATAGATGGATTTATGGCACAAGGTGGATGTCCTGATGGTAGTGGTGCAGGTGGTCCAGATTGGGCTATTGAATGTGAAACTCAAGCAGAAGGTCAAGTTCATAGAAAAGGAACTTTATCTATGGCACACGCAGGTAAAGATACAGGTGGAAGTCAATTTTTTATCTGTTTTGCAGCTTGTCCACATTTAGATGGTGGTCATACAGTATTTGGAAATATTGATGAAGATGATACTGATAGTTTAGATGTTTTGGATAGTATTGAGCAAAGTGACACAATAGAAAAAATAGAGATTTTAGAAACAAAGTAAAATCTCTATTTTACAAATACCTTTACCTACTTATCATCTACTTTATAGTAAAATCACTAAAATTATACAAAATAAGGCAAGTAGATGAAACTTCAAGATTTAACAAAAATAGATATAGCTAATAAAAAAGTTTTTATAAGATGTGACTTTAATGTTCCTGTAGATGAATACCAAAGTATCACAGATGATAGAAGAATTAAATCAGCACTTAATACTATTAAATATTGTTTAGATAATGATTGTTCAATTATTATAGCCTCTCATTTTGGAAGACCAAAGAATGGATATGAAGATAAATTTAGTCTAAAACCAGTGGCTAAAAGACTTCATAAATTACTTAAAGAAGATGTAAAACTTGCTCCAAATGTTATATGTGATGAAACAATTGCAATGGCAAATGACTTAAAAAGTGGTGATATAATGTTACTAGAAAATATGAGATTTGAAGATGGTGAAACAAAAAATGACCCTGAACTTTCAAAAACTTTAGCTTCTATGGCTGATGTATTTATCAATGATGCTTTTGGAGTATCTCATAGAGCTCACGCTTCTGTTGAGGGTATTGCACAACATTTTGATATAGATTCAAAAGCTGCTGGATTTTTATTAGCAAAAGAGATTAAGTTTTTCTATCACATTATTGAAGAGCCAAAAAGACCATTTGTATCTATTGTAGGTGGTTCAAAAGTAAGTGGAAAACTTGAAGCTCTATACAATCTTATCCCTAAAGTTGATAAAATAATTATCGGTGGTGGTATGGCTTTTACATTTTTAAAAGCATTAGGTCATGAAATAGGAAACTCACTTGTAGAGGAAGATTTAGTTCCTGAAGCTTTAAAGATTATGGATGAAGCTAAAAAACTTGGTGTTAAATTTTATCTTCCTGTTGATGCTATTATTGCTGAAGAGTTCAATGCTGATGCATTTGCAAAATCTGTGACTATTCAAGAGATACCAAAAGATTGGATGGGTCTAGATATTGGACCTGCTTCTGCTTTACTTTTTGCTCAAGCAATTGAAGATGCACAAACTATTTTATGGAATGGACCAATGGGTGTTTATGAGATGGAAAAATTTGCAAAGGGAAGTACAAAACTTTCTCATGCAGTTGCTAAATCTTATGCTACAACTGTTGTAGGTGGTGGAGATACTGCTGACTTAGTACGAAGAACT
>CAYUNC010000033.1:0-11456 GCA_964445915.1 uncultured Arcobacter sp. | reverse complement strand
GGATGTGTCTAATGTAACTAATATGAGTTGGATGTTTTATAATGCGAGATCATTCAACCAGGATATTGGTGGGTGGGATGTGTCTAATGTAACTAACATGATTGGTATGTTTTGTAATGCAAGGTTATTTAATCAGAACATCAGCAATTGGGATGTGTCTGGTGTAACTAATATGAGTTACATGTTTTATAATGCGAGATCATTCAACCAGGATATTGGTGGGTGGGATGTGTCTCATATAACTAGCATGAATGATATGTTTTATAATGCAATCTCATTCAACCAGGATATTGGTGGGTGGGATGTGTCTCATGTAACTGATATGAGTTGGATGTTTTATAATGCAATATCATTTAATCGAAATATAAGCAACTGGAACATATCTAAAGTAACAGATATGAATAATATGTTTAAGAATGTTACCCTAAGTACAGCAAATTATGATGCATTACTAATAGGGTGGGCAGCACAATCAGTTAAACCAGGTGTGAATTTTCATGCTGGTAACAGTAAGTATACACCTGGTGGTGCTGCGGAGGCAGCCAGGAATATATTAACAGGACCACCTAACAATTGGACTATAACAGATGGTGGTCCTGCATAAGAAGAGATAAAAAATAACTAGGTCAATTATCATACCCTAAGTGATTAACTTCAGTTAAAACTTCAAAAGATTATCGAATCATTACAAATAGTTTAGCACTGTCTTATTGGTATTATTAAATACCAATAAGACAGTAATGAGAGCAGATAAAAAATGTTAGGAGGTAAAAAATGAAACTGTTGATTAACAAAGCGGCATCACTTAATCAAGATGTGACTGATTTGGATGTATCTAATGTAACTAATATGAGTTGGATGTTTTATAATGTAAGGTTATTTAACCAAAATATAGGTAGTTGGGATGTGTCTCATGTAACTGATATGAATGGTATGTTTTATCATGCAATTTCATTCGATAAAAATATAGGTGACTGGAGTATGTCTAATGTAACCAATATGAATAGTATGTTTTGCTATGCAACCCTATTTAATCAAGACATAAGTAGTTGGGATGTGTCTAATGTAACTGATATGGGTTGCATGTTTTGCAGTGCAAGATCGTTCAACAGAAAAATAGGTGGATGGAATGTATCCAAAGTGACGGATATGAATAATATGTTTCGTGATGCGACATCATTCAACCAAGATATTGGTGGGTGGGATGTGTCTAATGTAACTAACATGAACGGTATGTTTCGTTACGCAGTTGTATTTAATCAAGATATTGGTGGATGGGATGTGTCTAATGTAACTGATATGAGTTGGATGTTCTGTAATGCAAGGTCATTTAACCAGGATATTGGTGGGTGGGATGTGTCTAATGTAACTAATATGAACGGTATGTTTTGTGATGCAACATCATTTGATCAAAATATAGGTAACTGGAACATATCAAATGTAACTAATATGAGTTACATGTTTAAGAATGTTACCCTAAGTACAGCAAATTATGATGCATTACTAATAGGGTGGGCAGCACAATCAGTTAAACCAGGTGTGAATTTTCATGCTGGTAACAGTAAGTATACACCTGGTGGTGCTGCAGAGGCAGCCAGGAATATATTAACAGGACCACCTAACAATTGGACTATAACAGATGGTGGTCCTGCATAAGAAGAGATAAAAAATAACTAGGTCAATTATCATACCCTAAGTGATTAACTTCAGTTAAAACTTCAAAAGATTATCGAATCATTACAAATAGTTTAGCACTGTCTTATTGGTATTATTAAATACCAATAAGACAGTAATGAGAGCAGAGTATCACTATATTTTTTAGGTAAAAGGAGGATTTTCTACGACGTATGTCAGTATTTGTTGAAGGACGAAATATAGATGAGGTATGGTTCCGTTTGTTAACAATGTTGTGTAAGTACGGAAGATTTTTCAAGGTTACAGAAGGATCTTTTAAAAATAATTTTAGATTGGAATTTGATTTTGTATCAGGTACGATATATAAACCTATAGAATACAATGAAGTGGGACTAAGACTACCAATAGCTCCGTCAGTTCCACCAGGATGTCCAGCACCAACTACGGATGATGCGATAGATCAATATTTTGCTAATTATTTAATGGATTCTAATTTAACAAATGAAGAACATTATAAGTATTCAACTTGGATTGTTGGTGGTGAATATAATATTCCAAACTTAAATACGAAAAGTAATGTTGCTAATACAGAAGTTATTGTGCCAAATCAACTAGAATGGTGTATTAATCATTATAAAAAGAAAGGATTTGGTAATAACCATTGTTGTATTCAGGTAGGATATCCAGAAAGTACTCTAGCTTATGATGTTCCATACAAAAATGAAACAGAACGTGGAACATCGCCGTGTTTAAGATGTATTGACACAAAAATTATTGATGATAATGGTATTTTTCGTTTATTATTAAACGTTTACTTTAGATCTTGGGATTTGTATGCTGGATGGCCTGAAAATATGGGTGGTTTCGCTTTATTACAAGAGTACATTGCTCATGAACTGGAAATTGAAACTGGGGCGTTAAGTTTTTCTTCTGCAAAACTTCATGTGTATGCTCATTCTATTGATGCATTAATAAGAAGAGCAGGAAATACTGAGTTTAAAAATATTTATAACAAATTTATTGCTTCTTCTAAAAAACTCAATTAAAGAAGGATTTGGTATGTCAGATATTAAAAGAAAATTGGCGTCAGTTCAAGTAATTGAAAAATTATCGTCAATAAAAAATGCTGATAATATTGAAACAGCTGATGTATTAGGCTGGCATGTAGTTGTAAAAAAAGGCGAATTTAAAGTTGGTGATCGTTGTGTTTATGTAGAAATTGATTCTATTCTACCATCAGATAATCCTGCTTTCAGCTTTATGACGAATAGAAACTATAAAGTAAAAACTGTTAAACTTAGAGGACAGATTTCACAAGGAATATGTTTTCCCCTGGATATACTACCGGATGGTGAATACAACATTGGTCAAGATGTTACTGACATATTAGGAATAAAGAAATTTGAACTAAATTCACCAAAAGTAGGTGATAAAATAGCTAGTGAAAATAAAGGATTATTTCCTAGTTTTTTGGTCAAAACAGATGAAATAAGAGCACAATCAATACCAGATATAGTAAAATCTTTGGAAAATACTAAGATGTATATTACAGAGAAACTTGATGGATCTTCTATTACAATATATACAAAAGATCATGATTTTGGTGTGTGTAGTAGAAGATATGAAAAAAGAATAGATGACGATAATATATTCACTAAAACAGCTCTGAAATATAAAGAAATAATTAAAAGTTTAAATATGAATATTGCATTTCAAGGAGAATTAGTTGGACCTAAAATACAAAGTAACAGACTCAAGTTTAAAGAAAATGACATTTATTTTTTCAATGTTTATGATATAAACAGTGGTGAGTTTTATGATTTTGAAAATATGTTAAGTATACTTTCTGAAATTAAACTAAAAGTGGTACCAATTGTTGAATACAATTTTATTTTAAATCATACTATCGATGAATTAGTAAATCTTTCTATTGGAAAATCATTAATTAATAGCAAAATATATAGAGAAGGTATTGTAATAAGGTCAAAAAAAGAGATGTATATAGATAAATTAGGAAGATGTAGTTTTAAAGTCATAAATCCAAAATATTTGTTAAAATACGATGAATAAAGGAGATTTTATGTCAATAAATTTTAATATTGGTAGTATTGAGCATTCTAATATAATAAATATTATGAAAACTTCATATGTTTCTAATTTTATTAAAGAACATATAAATTTGACCTCTTTAAATCTTCAATTTTCAGATATTTGTTTTAGTTCATGTAAGTATCTTGAAATAATAAAACGATTATCGTCTATTGGTAAATGTTTTGTTAGTAGAAACGATTGTATTTTTGTATTTTCAGAATTCAATGAATTTGTTATTATGCTCAATTTGTTTAGTAAGGGTAATTTGTTTAAAATTTTGTATACTATATATACCAATAGTATTGAAATAATAAATAATCTAAATACTAAAATTATAAATGAGTTGCATGACACTAATGTGTCATTAGATATAGATGTGAAGTGGTATTACTGGGAACAAGGATTATCTGATTACGAAAGTATTCCTATGAAGTTAGATGATATTGTTTATGATGAAGCATATCCTTATATCGAGGGTGGAATCAAAAAACTTTCGGAATATTATATAAAATCGAATGAACAAGTTTTAATTTTAATTGGACCATCAGGTACAGGAAAAACTAGATTAATTAGATATTTAGTAAAACAACTCGTCAATAAAATCGAAAATGAAAAACGTAAATTGTTACCATCACTGAATTTTATTAGCGATGATGAAATTTCGTTGCCTTCGGTAAGATATACAACAGATAATAAAGTAATGAGTGACTCAAAGATTTTTATTGATATGCTTTATAAAGACAGCGTAGCTTTAATTTTAGAAGATATCGATTTTCAATTGAGAGATCGACGTGATGGTAATGATGTTATGTATAAATTATTATCATCATCTGATGGATTTATAAGTAATAATAATTTATCTAAAATAATAGTTAGTACAAATATAGAGTCAGAATCTAAAATAGATTCTGCTTTTGTAAGACCTGGCAGATGTTTTGGTATTATACATACTAGGGAATTAAATTATGAAGAAAGCAAAAATTTTTTAAAAATTTTTAATAAAGATGACATAAAATTAGATGTTGATAGGAAATATAGTATTGGTGAACTATATCGTATAGTTAATAATAATTTATTTATGAATAAAACACCTTTTAAAAAAATTGGGTTTTAAATATGTTAAAATTTAATAAGATATATTGCGGTGATTGTTTTAATTTAATTGATTTAATAGATGAAAATTCAGTTGATTTAGTAGTAACGTCACCACCTTATGCTGATCTGAGAAATTATGGCGAAAAATTTAACATTATTAAACCAGATGATTATGTTGATTGGCTATTACCAATTAATGATAAAATTTTTAGAGTACTAAAATCTACCGGATCTTTTATAATAAATATAGGAGATAAAGTTGTTAATAGAAAAAGACATATATATTTTTTTGATTATGTTGTTAGATCAGTAAAAGAGACAAAATTAATATTTTATGATCGATATATTTGGTGTAAAAAAAATTTTATGCCAAGTGGTTCAAAAAGGAGGTTCAACAATAATTTTGAATATATTGTGCATTTTGTTAAAGATGAAAACCAAGTTAAGTTTAATATGGATGCTGTAAGAGAACCTCATAGTGAGTTATCAATTCAGAGATACAAATATAATATTAAAATTTATGATTATAAAAATGGTGAAAAAAGCATTAAAAATATAAAAAAGCCAAAATTTAATAAAAAAGGAAAAGCACCTGCTACAGTAATGAATTTCAGGACAGGATGTGAAAGAGGAAGTAAGCATCCTGCTCCGTTTCATACAGATCTCTCAGATTTCTTTATAAAAGCATTAACAGACAAAAATGACTTAGTGTTAGACCCATTTATGGGTAGTGGTACGACAGCTATTTCAGCAATAAATCTCGGAAGAAAATATATTGGTTTTGAAATAAATCAAAACTATATTGATTTATCTAATAAAAGAATAAAAAATATAAAAAACATTAGAGTGTTTTTTTAAGTTATGATTAGATATTTTTGGTATTTACTAAAACATAAATATTATGTTTTTATAGAATGTTGTAAGTTAGGTATTCCTATTCGGGGATTATTACACGATTTAAGTAAATTTTTACCGTCAGAATGCATTCCATTTATTAAATATCACTACAAAAACCACAGTGATACAATAAGAAGAGACATCAGAGATAAAACAGGATATTACAATCCGTTAAGAACTAATGATCCAGATCTTATATTTGCTTGGTATTTACATGTAAAAAGAAACGATCATCATTGGCAACACTGGACTATAGTAAATGATGATGGCAGTTTTAAAACTCTTAAAGCAGACAGATCGGCACTAAAAGAAATGTTAGCGGATTGGATAGGTGCTAGCAAAGTTCAGAATAAAAATTCTCCTCTAAAATGGTATATAAAGAATAAAAATAAAATATATTTACATATATCTGACCGTAAGTGGATAGAACACCAACTTTACAAAAAATTTGTAGAGTAGTGATTTTTTTATTTACTTTATTAATTTCTAATATATTATATTTAAGAAGCATTATATAATAATTATATTGCGCATAACTGTTGTAAAATATAGTTTAAATAGAGATGGAGGTAGGTAAGATTGAGTGATCTAAGTGAAAATGCTTTACAAATTTTTAAAACACTGTACTCTAAGGAAGGCGAGAGTGTAGATGATACATTTAGAAGAGTAGCAAAAGTTTATGCTAAGAATAAAGATGAAGAAGATTTAGCATATCAATTACAAAAAGACAATGTTTGGAGAGGAAATACACCAGTTTATTTTAATGCTGGTAAAAAACCATTTATACCAGCGGCGTGTTTTGTTTCTGGTCTTGATGATTCGATGGATAGTATATATGATGTCGCTAATATAGCTAGAAAAATTTTTCAAATCGGATCTGGTGTTGGTATTCCGATAGGAAATTTAAGGGAAGTTAATGCACCAATCTATGAAGGAGGTACTATACCGGAAGGTAAGTCATCTGGACCTATAACATTTTTAAAATTATACAATGCAGTTGGAGAAACAACGAAGTCAGGTGGTAGAGTACGAAGAGCAGCAATCATGGGAACGATGCCAGTATGGCATCCTGATATATTGAATTTTATAAGAGCAAAAGAAATTGATGGTCAGTTATCTAATATGAATTTATCTGTGACTATTACAGATAAATTTATGCAATGTTTAGAAGATAATGTATCGTTTTCTTTACATACTCCATATGATGGATCTAAAGTAAAGGATATTGATCCAAATATTATATGGGATGAAATAGTAAAGATGTCTTGGAAAACGGCGGAACCTGGTGTAATGTTCGTTGATACTATCAATAGAATGAATATATTGAGAAAAGTAATGTTGATAAACACTTCAAATCCATGTGGAGAACAACCATTACCACCATATTTTTTGTGCAATTTATCTATGATTAATGTAGCAAAATTTGTTGTTGATAGATCATTTGACTTTGATAAGCTTTTTGATGCAGCTTATAAAATAACAAAATTAATGGATAATATTATTGACATCATGGACTACCCAGATGAAAAGTTTAGATATAATACATTAGGATATAGACCGATAGGAATTGGAATGGCTGGTCTTTCTGATGCTATGTTTTTGTTGGATATTCCATATAATAGTAAGAGAGGGTGTGATTTTGCTAGTGAAGTTATGAGAACTATTACTCATGCATCGATCAGAAGAAGTGCTGAGCTAGCTAAAGAACATGGTCCTATTTTAAATTATAACACTGTAAAAAATGATGCTGTAGAAATAATTGAAAAATTAATTTATAAACCTGATGATGAAGAATCAGAAAAAACGTTAGAGATGGTGAAAAAATATGGTATAAGGAATTCACAACATACTACAATTGCTCCTACCGGAACTTGTGCTTTGTCTTGTGATTGTTCATATGGTATGGAGCCATGTTTTGGATTGGTATTTCAAAAAAATATCATAGATGGTTCTAAGATGATTGTTGTTAATCAAATATTTGAGCAACGATTTAAAAATGAACCATGGTATAACCAGGATTTGATTGACAAAATTTTTGCTAATGGTGGTAGCTTAAAAAACTTAAGAGGTATCCCAAAGGAAATTCGTGAAGTATTTGTTGTAGCTCATGATATTAAATGGAAAGATAGAATTGATATGCAAGCAGTATTACAACATCATGTAAGTACTAGTATTTCTAGTACTGTTAATTTACCATTTGATATTGATGTTCATGAAATATCAGATTTATTTAAATATGCTTATAAAAAAGAACTAAAAGGCGTTACAATTTATCGTGATGGTTGTAAAAAGGGACAGCCTATATTGTTTAAAAAAGAAAATGATGAAATACAGCTTGACTGGAGAAGACCTAATAAAATGCCAGCTTGTATTTATAGAGTAGAAACCGGTGACGGCACTGTGTACATTGGTGTATCAACAGATAATAATAATAAACCGATGGAAATATTTCTAATTATGGGTGAATCAGGATCATTGGTTAATGGATTAATTGAAGCATTAGGAAAAATTACTTCTGTTGGTTTACAACACGGAGTTCCATTGAATATTGTTATCAAACAATTATCTGATATCAAATCAGCACCTTGTTGGTTTAGATTTGAAGAAACAGATGAACGTCCAACTCAAATATTATCCATTCCTGATGCAATTTCAAAACTATTAAAAAGATATTATGCAGATTATAAAGTGAAAAATACATCGACATCAAAATCCAAATGCCCGATTTGTGGTGATGTAATAATAGAAATATATGGTTGTTCTGTTTGTAATAGTTGTGGTTACAGTAAATGTTCTTAAAAGTATATTTGATTTTTCGGAGGTAAAATGTGGATAAGAACTCAAGATAAACAAATGTTAATTAAAGTATCATGTATTTGGATTTATTATGTCATGGATTTTCAAATATGGAAACTGAAAGGAACAGAAGATGTGAATAAAAAATCAGTTTCATTAGGTACTTTTACAACTGAAAGTGATGCAATAAATGAAATAAATGCTATAGAACAATGGATCGAAACAGGTGGTTTGGGTGTTTATCAGATAAGTTAAAAGGATAAAAAAATGACTTCAATATCAATAAATGAAATAGATAAAATTATGACAAAGTTTTGGTTTTCAGCTAAATTAAAAGAAATTAGAAGAATGTCTTCAGTAGAAATAACTGAGTCAGAACCATATAATTTTATCATTAAAATGGGAAGTGAAGTCATACCTTTTATTATAGACGAGATAGAGACACATCCAGATTCATTTTTGTTTAACATGTTAAGTAAAATAACAGGTGAAAATTCAGTTTCCAAATAAAATTTTGGTATCTCTATTATAAAAAGTAGAATTTAGTAAGATAATCTCAGTTAAGACAAAATAAGTTAATATCTTATTGGGTTAATTAATATCAATAATGTATTCTTTAGTAAAAAGGAGGGATATTATTTTTTAGTACAAATATAGGTATTGACTATTCTGTTGAGGTAAATTTATGGAAAATTTTATATTTCAAAAAATTTTAGAGGGATATGGTAAAAGAGAACTATACGAACAACTTAGGGAAATATATGGTTATAATGCTAAGTATAAATCGTTTGGAAAAAGATTTCTTAGAGCGAAAAAAAAGCTTGATAGTGGCGAAAATTCTTTTCTTAACAAATATTCAAATTTAATTAGTTATTTAAAAAAGAACAATCATTCTACTATTATTGATTTAAGTAAAGATTTAAATTGTGATTATCAAGAAGTATATAATTTAATTAGATTTGCTAGAACAAGAGGATATGAAATAACAATAAATGATGAAAATGTAATACTTTCAAAAGACAGAGTTCTAGATCCGGTAAAAAAAGTAGAACAATTAGAAACTACTGAAATAATTTTTGGTATTGCTTCAGATTTACATTTTGGTTCAAATTGCTGTCAAATTACTAATTTACATGAATTTGCTAATATTTGTTCTAAAGAAGGAGTAAAACACATTTTTGTTCCTGGTGATGTTGTTGCTGGAAATAGTGTTTTTTCAGGTCAAATACATGAAATTTATGCTTATACAGCAAGAGAACAAGAGAATTCAGTAATTAGAAACCTTCCTAAAGGACAGTTTAAATGGTATATGATTGGTGGTAATCATGATTATAATTTTGTAAAGAGATCTGGTCATAATCCTTTAAGAGTAATAGAGAGTGAACGAGATGATGTAGTTTATTGTGGGTTTGATACTGCCATAATACCTATTTTAAATAATGTGGATTTGATGATGTGGCATCCGAGCGGAGGTTTGCCATACAGCCTTAGTTATCGTTTACAAAAAGGTGCTGAACAATATGCCATAGGAGAATTACAAAAGATGGCATTAGGAAAAAAAGATATACCTACATTAAGATTTTTTTTAGCAGGACATCTACATGTTCAACTTGAAGTTCTGATAGGAAATATACTTGCACTGCAATGTGGTTGTTTTGAAGGCCAAACAAATTATATTAAAAGAAAAGGATATAATGTTTCGATTGGGGGGTACATTGTTAAAGCGAGTATAGGTTATAATGGAAACTTAAAAAGTTTTGAATCAAAATTTCATTTATTTGCTGAAATAGAAAATGATTGGAAAAGTTATAGTCATGAACCATTAGAAAAAATAATTGTTAACAGTAAGTTGAACAAACCATTATTTGAATAAATTTTGTAAAAAGGATATATGAGTGACTAACCACAGAAACAATGTTGACAGTTCCTGGGGACCGGATAATCCGCATCCGCTTTTCTGCCTGAAGACCGAGCTGGTCTGGGAGGGCAAATATGACGAATACGGCAACCGACGGCCGATCAAATTGCCAACATCGCCCCTGCCCTTACAGCGCATCGAAATCATCGATGAGTCATGGAATCGGAATAAGACCTGGGAGCTACTGTGGGGACCAGAAACAGCCCACCGGAACGACTTTCGCAATATGCTCATATGGGGGGATAACAAACTGGTTATAGCTACTTTGCTGGAGCAATTTCGGGGTAAGGTAGATCTGATTTATATTGATCCGCCCTTTAATGTGGGAACGGATTTCAGCATGCAAGTAGCACTGGGTGAGAAAGAAGATGCAATTCAAAAGAAGCAATCTGTTATTGAGACATTAGCCTACCGTGATACATGGGGTAAGGGCACAGATTCATACCTTCACATGATGTATGAGCGGCTTGTTTTAATGCGTGATTTATTGACTGAAATGGGGAGCATCTGCGTCCATTGTGATTGGCATGCAAGTCATTTTATTAAAGCATTACTTCTAAATATCTTTGGCAAAGATAATTACCGCAACGAAATAATATGGTGGTATTATAACAAAATGCAAGGAAATGTTGGGCAGTTTGCCGCTAATCATGATGTGATTATATGGTTTTCAAAGTCACCATCATTCCAGTATCAGGCAATACGTGAACCAAGAGAAATACCAAAAATACAGCAAAAGCGAGTCTGGGATTCAAACACTCAAAGTTTAAAACAAGCCAGAGATGAAAATGGAGAGTTAATATACTACACGGAGACAGAAAGAACTATTGACGATGTATGGCGGATACCACACTTAATGCCTGCCGATAAGATAGAAAACTGGAGATATAACACACAAAAGCCTGTTGAACTTGTAGGTCGTATAATAGATGCGTTAACAAAGGAGGGGTATTTAATTCTGGATGCTTTTTGTGGAAGCGGGACAACACTTGTTGCAGCAGAGGGCTTACGGGTAAGGCGCTTG
>CAYUNC010000032.1:8925-11651 GCA_964445915.1 uncultured Arcobacter sp. | reverse complement strand
ATCTTTTCTATTAAGTTTTCAACTTCACCAAACTCTTGATATATTTTATTTATAAAATTACTACTAACACCATATTGACCTAAAAATGAACCAAGTTCGCGAAGATGTTTAAACTTATTCCAGCTTGTAACTATTTGAATAAGTTTTTTTTCTTTAATCCCTGCTACAGTTAAAAGTTCACTAGGTCTATTGTCTAAAATCTCACAAATTTCATCTTCTGTGTATTTTTTTAGTAACTCTTGTGCTACTTTTTTCCCTATACCTTTTACAATCTTTGTAAGAAAAAATAATATCTCAGCTTCTTTGATAACAAGTGTAGTAAAAGCAAACTGAACACCATATTTTTTATGAGTTTCCCAACGACCAGTAAGAAGTATCTCTTCACCCTCTAGCTTTTTTAAATCAGTATCAAAATAACTTCCACAAACTTTTTGGTCATTTGATAAGACTGCTATACAGTATTTGTTTTCTTCATTTTGATATAGAACTCTTTTTAGTGTTCCTGTAAGATTTATCTCATTAGTATCCATCAGTAAATGCTTTCTTTTGATGTTTGTCTTTTTTATAGTTTGTTCTATTCTTTTCTTTATGAAGTAGATTTGCTTCTTTTAATAAAAGTTGTTGTTCCTCTTTGAAATCTTTTGTGTGAGTTGATAGTGTAGATAATATTAATTGTACATAGATTTTCAGTCGTTTTAAATACTCACTATCAAGTCTCATATCATCAAACTTTTCTACAAAAGTATAGTTTACTAAAGTTTGTTTTATAAATATTTCAAAATCAAACTTAGGATGTTTTAGAAGTGCTATAGTTCGTTTTGAAAACTTTTCTAGCACTCTAATATATTGTAATCTTAGAGTTTTTTCATTTACTTTTGAACTATAGTTAATAATCAAAATCCATTCTAACTTGAGTTTGTCCAGTAGTACCAAATTCATTGTCAATATCCATAGCAATTTTCTTGAAATCAACACCATCAATTACTTGTAATGATTTTAAAATCTCATTTTTACCATTTATTAACTCTTTTGATTTTATACCATGAGAGATTGATAAACTAGCTTCAATAAATGCAGATAATTTATCACATTGTTTTAAAGCTAAACCATCTATGGCATTGTATTTATCTTCATTATATTGAGATAAATCTTCTTTTACTTCTATCTTACCATCTATATTTATCTTATTTAGAAACTCATCTTTAGTTCCATCATAAAGACCAAGTAAATATCCAAACTCTTTTTTAATATCAGCTGGAACATTTGGTAAAATATCATCTTCAATTTTAATAATCTCATACTCACCTATAAGTTCACTTAACTCATCAATTGAATATTTTACAGGGCTAATTATATCTCTTGTAAGTGCTTCAGGTAAATCATGGAAAAGTGCTGTAAAAAAGTTATTTTCAAGTCTTTTTTCACAAGCATTAACTTCAATAGAATAAAAATATCCAAAAATAGCAACAGTTAACATATGTCCTAAAACAGAAGTTTCAGGAATTCTAGGAGTTTGTGCCCATCTTTTCTGGAATCTTAATCGACCACATAAATCAACTACTTTAGCAAGCTTTTTATTTAAAGCAATTTTACGAACACCAATTAGTTCATAATAATCCTCAATCTCTTCTTCCACCTCTTTTTTAACAGCATCAATATCGTGTAAAAATGAACTTGTTTGATACACAATACCAAATTCCCATCTAGTAGCTAAATAAGAAGCAGCTTTTAGAATAAATCGCTCTTTTTTATACATATTTTCATCGTTTAAATAGTCTTCAAACTTTTTAAGAAAGTTTCCACTATCAACATCTTTTATAGAATCGCTAAGTTTATCTAAAACCCATTTATTTAACTCAATACCTTTTTCTTTTAGAATAACTCTAAAAACATCAGGTCTAATATCAGTAACTTCTACTCTTCGTAAAAATTCAAAAATACCAGCTTCGATAAGATGAGTATAGTTTACATCTTTTTCTAGCTTTGCTAAAAAGTAAGCAATTGTAAACTTATGAGCTTGTTTATCAAGCTCAACTAGCTCCATCATTCGTGGATAATCATTCCATCTTTGAATAGAAGCTGATGAAAATATTTTGTCTACTATTTTAGGATTTATCATTTGTACTTATCTCCTCATCTTTATCGCCACGCATAATTAAATACTTTCCAAACATCATAGCTGCAACTGTTCCTAAAACAACTACATAAGCAACCCAATCACTAGGTGGTGTTCCTCTTGTCATAATTAAATCCTTTTTTAAACTCTACAGCTTTGCATTTTTGAAAGTGCATCAATCTTTTCAACTCTACCCTCATGTCGTCCACCTTCAAAAGTATGCTCATTCCAACTATTTACAATAGCTTCAACCATACCATATCCAGAAACTCTCTCACCCATACAAAGTACATTTGCATCATTGTGTTGTCTTGCCATCATTGCACTATATTCATTGTGACATAGTGCTGCTCTAATACCATCAAACTTATTAGCACACATAGACATACCTATACCACTACCACAAATCAAAATACCTTTACTATTTTTATTAGTCAAAACAGCTTCACATACTTTTTTTGCAAAATCTGGATAATCTACACGATCTGGATAAAATGGTCCTAAATCTTCAACTTCATGCCCTAAATCTTCAAATAATTTTTTTACAAACTTCTTAATTTCTATACCTGCGTGATCAGCTCCAATAAAATATTTCATTAATAAATTCCTT
>CAYUNC010000032.1:0-8825 GCA_964445915.1 uncultured Arcobacter sp. | reverse complement strand
AATTTCTATACCTGCGTGATCAGCTCCAATAAAATATTTCATTAATAAATTCCTTCTTTATGTGTTGTTGTATCTATATCTTTTATATCTTTTTCTAAACTAGATGGTCTTTGAAATACTCTATCCCATCTAATCTTTTTATCTTCATCCCAAGAGAAGTAAATAAACCATGGAGTTCCAACTATATGTTTATATGGAACAGTTCCCCAAAATCTACTATCATTACTATGGTCACGATTATCTCCCATCATAAAAAACTCATCTTCAGGAACTTCAGTAGGTGTCATATCAAATATTTGTAAGTGACCTGAAGTTTCTCTTGTTACAGCTAAATCATTGTGAATACCTGGGTGTTCAACTCTATATGGGTCTCTTACCCAAAGTTTATTTTCTATTCGTACTCTTACATTTTCTGGAAAGTTTTTGATGATATATTCATCACCACCTTTAGGTCGTATAAAAAGATGTTTATCTAATAGTGCAACTAAATCACCACCAACAGCTACACATCTTTTTACATAATGAATTTTTGGATTTCCTGGGTATCTAAAAACTACAATATCTCCACGCTCTGGTCTATCGCCTTCTATCAGATGTCCATTGTCATTAAAGTCTGGTAATACTTTTACTTCAACCCAAGGGATAGTTGGAGTTGGTATTCCATAAGCAAACTTTTTAACAAATAGCATATCACCAATTAAAAGTGAATTTTTCATACTTCCACTTGGTATTACAAAAGCTTGTGCAAAAAAGAAAATGATACTTAGAACAATTATGATAGTTCCAGTCCATGTTCCTGACCAGTTGTATACTTTTTTGATAAATTCCATTATTTTATTTTCCTATTTTGTGCAGATTTAACTGTATTTTTTAATAACATTGCAATTGTCATAGGTCCTACCCCACCTGGGCTTGGTGTAATATATGAACACTTGTCTTTTACATTTTCAAAATCAACATCACCTACAAGTTTACCATTGTCTAATCTACTAACACCAATATCAATAATAATAGCACCATCTTTTACCATATCAGCAGTAATAAGATTTACAACACCAACACCAACACAAATAATATCAGCATTTAGAGTATGTTCTTTTAGATTTTTAGTATATATATGACAAATCTCAACAGTAGCATTTGCATTTAAAAGTAAAGTTGCCATAGGTTTCCCAACAATATTTGAAGCACCAACAACACAAACATTTTTACCTTTTAAATCTATCTTATACTCTTCAAAAAGTTTCATCACACCATAAGGAGTTGCTGGAATATAACTATCAAGACCAGCTACTACACGACCAACATTGTAAGGGTGAAAACCATCTACATCTTTAGTAGGGTCAATAGCTTCAAGTATAGCTGTAGTATCAATATGTTTTGGGAGAGGAAGTTGTACTAAAATACCGTCAATATTTGGATTTTTATTCATCATCTCAATAATTTCCAATATATTTTCTTGACTAATAGAAGATGGCATCTCGTGAGCAATAGAATATATACCAGCTTCTTTACAAGCTTTACTCTTCATACCTACATAAGCTGCACTTGCAGGGTCTGCTCCTACTAATACAACAGCAAGTCCTGGAGTAATATTTTTTTGTTGTAAAATCTCTACATCTTTTTTTACATCTGCTTTAATAGTTTTAGCTAAAGTTTTTCCGTCAAGAAGAGTCATAAAATATTTCCTATTATTGTTTAATTTTAAGTGATTATATCTAATTTTTACTTTATAATTTTTATTTTATAAAATTAGTTAATTCATCTTTGATATTTAGATATTTCAAATCTTTTTTTGTAGTAACTCTTTGACAATCTTTACAAATAATAATCATATTTTCAAGATAAAACTGACCACCTTGCTTAATAGATTTTAGTAAAAACAAATGAGCTGTTTCAGGTTTAGTTTTATATCCACATCTTTGGCAAATATTGTGGTCTCTTTGAATTGCTACTGCTTTTCTTTTTGCCCAATCTTTTGGTAACTTTGTCCCAACAGGTAGTGCATCAAAAGTATAGCTATCCCAAAGTAGTTTTAATGGTACTGGTTTTGGAGTGACTGTTGTATCTATCTCGCTATTTATAAAGTCATCTACAAGATGGTCTATCACTTCATAGCATCTAGCTTGAGGATTATTCTCATTTTTGCTTTGTGAAATTATATTGTAGTTAAATTTTATCTTTGGATAGTTTTTAATAAGATACTCTTTTACTAGTCTAATAAACTTTTCAAAATCACTCTCAACATAATAAAAAGCAAAAACTTTTTTTCTATATATATAAAGAATTGTAAATAAAACTATTATGAGAACCATAGAAGATATTATAAAATCATTGCCTAGATAACCCATAATAAACTCCTTTTATACTTCTATTTTATCAAATTAAGATTTTATGTTGTCTTAATAAAATAGATTAGGTGTTTTATAGTATTTAGCTAGTTGGGCATTTATAAAATCATATGCTTTTTTTATTTTGGACACCTTTCTTTATATGTTTGTTTTTCTTGTTTAATTTCTACGATTTGTTATCATCTTATGTAAAATCAACTTTAAATATTTTTTCATATCTAGCATTTCCATTGATACTATCATTTCTTTCTAATATTAAATTAGTCTTAAAATTTCTATTAAAATATTCATAAAATAAATCAATTCTAGAATTTCTACTATCATTAATATTTGGACTAACACATATAAAATAATTTAAGTTATTCTGAGAATTTGATATTTTTTGTAAAAATTGTATATTTAGTTTAAAAAGAGTAACATCTAAAATATTTGAAAATAAATGTAATGTTATATTTGAATTATTTATTATTAAGTCATCTTCACTTAATGAATCAATATCTTTATTAATAGCTTTTACATTTAAATCTTGGTTGTTTTTCAATACATTTAGATGAAGTAATCCTCGACTAAGTGCAATTTTAGATGGTTCAATTAAGATTATATCTGATAATTTAATTGACAATTGATTATCTTTAATAAAATCAATTAATAATGATGTAGCAAGTGCTTGACCACATCCCCAATCTATAATATTTATGATTTTATTATCAAGATAATGTATAGTTTCTTCAAATGATGAATTTAATTTTGCTTTATGTTTATTGCTAAATGATTTTATATATTGATATAATTCTTGTTCATTATCCAAAATTTTAATACCTCTATTTAAACCATTGTGGACATCTCTTTCATTTCCAATATTTTCTCTTACATAGTCCACGGAAACGGCTCTTATCTTATCAAAAGTAACATCCCCTAGTGCTAATAATATATTACTATAATGGCTGTTCTCAATAATTACTAATTTAGTAAAATCTATTAAAATATCTTTTTCATATAAATAATTATTGAATATTATTTTAATTTCATTAATAGCTTCAGTATTTTCTATTATATCAATTGAAAATATTTCTTCTATTATCCTAGTATCAAAAAAAGGAATATTTCTACTCTTATAATATTCATACAGATTATTCATTAGCTCCTTGGTGTCTTTAAATTTAAATTTAAATTTATCCAATAATAAAAGATAAAACTTGATTATTGTTACACTTAATAACTCCTTGGAATCACCTTCATCAATATAAGCAACTTCTAATGAATCTACAATCAAGTAATAGTCATAATCAATATAGTTATTAATATTCATACAATATAGAGATGTAGATTTTAATCTATTGCCAATATTGTAATCACTCTTCTCTAAAATTTGATAGAGTAATTTAAACTCCATAAGTAAATCTAATTTTTCACAAACATCAATAAGTAAGGCAATAAAATCTAAATTTAATTTATTTGTATTATTTAGTATCCTTAAATTGTGGTAACTAAAACCTATATATGATTTTATATCATCTTTGTATTTAAATAATTCATCTTTATTACTGTTATAAAAGAAGTCATATAAGTCTTGATAGTTATTATTTATATATTCTTCTAATAGTATAATATCCCCAGAATTTTCCTTTAAACTATTTAATATTTTCATTAAATAATCCTTGTGTATTTAGTGATTTTTTGATTGCATCAATTAACCCTTTTTTTTGCTTTGCTTTAGTCTTTATTTTTTTTACTTTAACTAATTCTATTAATTCATTTTTACTTTGTTTTTCTAAATTATCGTACCATTCCTCTTCTTTAACTGTACTTTTAGATTCTATTGATGCAATTTTTTGTTGATTTTCATTTGTTATTAAATCTTGAATTATTTCATCCTTTTCTTCAACGATACTATTCAATTCATAATTATTAACTTCTTTTTTTGTATCATGAAATACTTTTTTTATAATTTCAGAAACTTTTAAATCTTGTTGTAATATATTTTGTAAATATTCTAAAGATAAAATTTGATTATTTTGTTCTTTTATAACTATTTCTTCAAAAATATTAGAAGCATTTTTAACATTATTATTTGGACACCATTCATCGATATATTCAAATTTTCTGTTCTCTTTTTTGTCATTAAATATATATTGAAAAATACTCTCTATAGTATAATAATCAAATTGAGAATTTAATTTAAACTTAACAATCTTTTTTATTCCATTAAGAGTATATTGGTTATAAAAATTTGAATAACCGCTATTAATACCAAATATAAGTGATATGCCTTCAATTTTATCTTCTGGTATTTTTCCATTCTTAAAATCTAAAATTAAATCTTCAATACTTTTTCTTTTATTCTTTCCTTTTCCATATATATTTAATATTGCCAACTTATATGTTAGAGAATGATTTTCTGCAAGTAGTTCGTATTTAAAAATTCCATTTGATTTTTCTATATTAATATTATCTCTTAATGCAGAATCTTCAACATCTTTATTTATGATATCTTCATAAATTAAAGGATAAAGTTGAGTCCACATTTTTGAGCCATTACCTGTAAATGCACCAATTAAACCAGTATAAATATCTTTATTATTTATTTTATATTTTTCTTCAATTATTTTATTGAAAAATGATAATGTTGAGAAATAGTTAGAAGAATACTCATTATTAAATATGGAAAATCTCATAAATGCAATTCCACCTAATATTTGATTATAAGTTTTGATTTCTGTTTCTAATTCTGCATTATATTTAAAATTTTTAATATTAATTACTTTACTAATATCAATACTATCATTATTTTCTTTTACAATAATATTAGCTAATATTTCTGGTATAAAACCAGCACCACGATTTATTTGTGATAGTGTTATTGTTTTTTGCAACTCATCTATAAAAGATAAACTTTTTATTCGTGAAATAGGAATAGGTCTTTTGTATATAAAAATATTTGGGTCATCTGTTGCTTCAATATAATTTTTATTCTCTTCATTATTTATAACTACTTCAATAGAACAATCTGTATTATTAATAATTTTTTTATTTGACAATAATATATAATCACCAATTTCACTTTGAATATCTAAGGGTCTATTGGTGTAAAATCTACTTGGTAACATAATAGCCTTTGAAATATAGTGAGATAAACTTGTAGAGTTAATAGGTAAATAATATATTTTATAGTTCATTGTTTTATCCCTCCAATTCATATGTATTTGAATCAATAAACTCAAGTTCAGAAGAACTTAGTAAATACAAATTCTTTACTGTTCTAGTAAAAGCAACATAATAGTCTTTTTCATTTACGACATTAAAGTAACTGATATTATTTCTAAATTGATGAAAGTTTGGAATTATTACAGTATCAAATTCTAAACCTTTAGCAGACTTGAATGTAGTTATATGAATATTATTAATCTCAACATTATTTATTGATTCATCATTATAATATTTAGAGCATTGAATGCCTCTATTTATTAAGTGAGTATAATATTTTTCTACACATTGATTATATAGTCTATCCCAAATGTTACCTTGATTATTTTTTCCATCACCAAAAGGTAAGAGTATAGCAATATTATGTGCATCTGATTGAAAATCATTTACAATAGCAATAATTTTATCCATCTGTTCTTCAAAATCATTTACAATTGATATTATAGGTAATATACCTTCTATATCTGCATCAGATATAAGAAAGTCTGGTAAAACAGATTTTGTAAAATTAATGATTTCACTAGTATTTCTAAAATTCTGATGCAAAGTATATTCTATATTATCAGTAAATAAATTTTTAATTTCAGTTTCAGTTATTCCCTGAGAATATAATCGTTGATTAAAATCTGCACCATATGAAATATTTTGAGCATAGCTATTTATATTTTCTAATGTTAGTAATTCTAAATCTTGGGCTTCATCAATTATTATTTCATCACAATTAATAATATTAAAAGCAGAACAAATTTTACTTGACGCATTCACACTTTCAGCTAAAGTACAATTATATAAATAAACACGGAGTGTTTTAGTATATGTTACTAAAAGACTATTCTTATTTAATGTGTCTGTATTTTCAATATGTTTCCATAATGAAACTACTGTTTTCCCTGTACCTGCACCACCTGATAATGAAACAGGTTGTGTTTCACTTAAAACCATTTGTTGTTCAATTGTCAAATCTGTTATTGGTGGTAATCTAAATGAATATGCCATTTTTAACATCCTTTTATTGTTTCACTATTTTGATTTTCTAAATGTATCTGATAATTTCTTCGTGCAATTTCTTTTGAAGTGTTTGCATAACAATAATTACACTCATGTGGACAAGTGTTATATTGTCCTATATCTTTACTCATAATACATCCACAATGTTCTCGTTGACCTTTATCTTTTAAATTTCTTTTTTTTACTACTTTTCTTTCTGTATCAAATAAACTAGGCTCATTTATTTCAACACCTAAAAAATCCATTAGTTGCTTATCTTTACTAAATAAATCAATCATTAAATCATCATCAATACATTTATTATGAATAATATTATACTTTTCTAAATTTATCTTTTCTGTACAAGTAGCTAATTGCAAATTCCACTTTTTATTAATCTCATATATACCTTTTGCAAATTCGTTCATGGTTTCTTCTGTAAATTCGATATATTTTACTTGTTCTTTTTTTAAATTATTTTCTACTTTTTTATATGTTGAAATATCAGCAAAACTAAATACTAATTTCTCCGTATAGTCTTTGAGTTGATTACCAATCTTTTTAACTCTATTTAGTAAGTCATTTACACTAATAGTATCTGTTAATATTAAAGGATCAAATCTCCAAATAACTCTTTTTTTACCCAGCCTATTTGATAGTTCTTTGAAAGTTTCTATTCTGTTAAATACAGTTGAAATTTTAGCCTCAAAATTTTCTTTATCATAATCATTTAATGTATATTGAAAATAGTAATTTGGTATATTTTTATCCATATAGTCTAAATATTTAAACATTGGTCTTGGATTTTTAGTCCAAAATACTACTAATCTAGTATTGCTAAATGTAACATAAAGAGGTTTGCCATTAAATGGATTTATCCATTTAATATATCCAGATTGCCATCTATTTATAAACCAGTCATGATAAAATGTTGGTATATCTGTAGAGCGACTAGCTGAAACTATCACTGGTGCTTGGGCATCTACTTTTGTTCCATCATCTATAATAATTTGCTCTTTCTTCCACTGCATAATAACTCTTAAAATTTATTTATTTATTTTATTATATACAAAGTTTAGTTTTAATACCTTTAATCATGTATATAAATTTATAGGATAACGTCTAAATTGAAGGATGAGTGGATAAAACGGCTTTCTAATTTGGCTTTTAGATTTCTTAATGCGAAATTTAAAAGCTTGAATTATCGCGATATTACACTCGTTCTTCTTCCAATGTTTTGTTAGACAAATTATTATTTGAATTATACCTAAATAGTTAATTTCTTTAAAACTCCATTTTAAATTAAGTAACCCAGCTAAAGCATATAGTATTCCAATCTATGCTAACATTCGTAATGGAAAATTATTTGTATATTCAATAACAATTTCAACCATACCTAATATCTCACCAAAGTTGCTGTAATATAAAAAGTATTACTACTAGATGTACTACCTTTACGACCACTTACACTAGTACTAACATTACTATCATTTATAATTAGAGCATCTGCATTAAATTTATATGCTTGCATATAAATTTCAAACATAGCTTGTTTACTCATTGATGATTTTGAATTAATAATTTTTGTTTCTGTATAGTTGCTAGGTAATTTATCTAATAAAATAAATATTTCTTTGAAATAATCATTAACAATATTTGCTTTCTTTTCTCTGCTATTAAAAGAAATAATTCTCATAATAAATATAATAATACCACCAATTATAAAGTAGAATAGTGTTAAGTCTACCATGCCCATGCCAATACTTAAGTCTCTCATACCCGTTCCAATAATTAAGAATAGTCCCAATATTATCCATTCTTTTAGAGATAAATTATAATTAAAGGTTTCATTTCCTGTAATATTTATACTGCATTCTTTAATATTCTTTCTTTTTTCAGAAATAGTATTATTTATGGTTGGACATCCACATCCTGGACAAGCTTCTGCTTTATCACTATATTCATTTTCACAATCTATACATTTAATTAATGCCATTTTTTCTCCATTATTATTTTTTGTCTAACTACTTATTAGTTATACATTATATATCACTTACCATAGAATTAGCTTAATAGTCATACAAAGTGGCTAT
Source organism: uncultured Arcobacter sp. (assembly GCA_964445915.1). GTDB lineage: Bacteria > Campylobacterota > Campylobacteria > Campylobacterales > Arcobacteraceae > CAJXII01. The sequence goes on along the minus strand of CAYUNC010000032.1, from coordinate 190 downwards.
CAAAATAATAAGATATAATAAATTAAAATAAGAGAGTCGTGGTTGGATTTATATAGTACCAATTTACTAAAACTACAAGGTGAATTAATTACTCCCCCACTCTTATTTAGATACAATAATACCTACATAATATATTAGGTTTTAAAATGAATGAAATTACAGATATAAATGACCCACGAATTAAAGAATT
>CAYUNC010000031.1:7177-11888 GCA_964445915.1 uncultured Arcobacter sp. | reverse complement strand
CCAAAAGCATAAGATTCAGCACCAAGCATAGCTGCTTTTACAACATCTATACCAGTTTTTAATCCACCATCAGCTTGAACATGAACAAACTCTCTTAAGTGATTTGCTTTTAAAGCATTGTGAGCTTCAGAAAGACCTAACTCCCAAGCATTTCCTGTATGTTTGATAGATGTTAAAGGAGCAGCTCCAGTACCACCATCTGCACCACTAATAATAATCTTATCAGCATAAGATTTAGCAACACCAGCAGCAATAGTTCCAACTCCAATAGTTGATACAAGTTTTACTGTTATTTTAGCATCAGGATTTATTTGTTTTAAATCAAAAATTAATTGTGATAAATCTTCAATACTATAAATATCATGATGTGGTGGTGGTGAAATAAGTGTAACACCTTCAGTTGTATGTCTAAGCCCTGCAATCATTGCAGTAACTTTACTACCTGGCAACTGTCCACCCTCACCTGGTTTTGCACCTTGTGCAACTTTTATTTGTAACTCATCAGCACTTCTTAAATATCCAGGAGTAACCCCAAATCTTCCAGATGCAACTTGCTTAATCTTAGAATTTTTCAATGTTCCAAATCTAGCAGGGTCTTCTCCACCCTCACCTGAGTTTGAAGCAGCTCCGATTGTATTCATTGCAACTGCAATAGCTTCATGAGCTTCAATAGATATACTTCCACAACTCATTGCAGCTGCTGCAAATCTTTTGTATATATCTTCTTTAGGCTCAACTTTTTTAATACTTATAGCTTTTTTATCACTATTAAATTCAAAGAAATCTCTAATAAATTTTTTATCTCTAGTTTCTACTAAGTGTTTTAAACCTTTAAAGTCACTAGTTTTTTCTTTTCCAGTAGCATTTTTATTATGTATAGCTTTTGTAACAGCAGGACCATAATCATGATACTCTCCACCATCAAGATATTTATAAAAACCACCCATATCAAGTGGAAACATTGTTTTATCATTGTAAAAAGCATCAAAATGACTTTTTTCAATTCTTTTTTCTATATCTTCATAACCTAGACCAGCTAAGTCAGACATAGCATGAGAGAAACAATCAGAATTTATCTCATCACTTAATCCAATAATATCAAATAAAGATGAACTTCTATAAGAAGCTATTGTTGCAATTCCCATTTTTGAAATAATCTTCATTAATCCACCATTTAAAGAAACTTGAGTGTTCTTTAGTTTAGTAAATAAAGCATATTTAGGAAGTTCTTTTCTCTCATTGTAAGATACAACTGAAGCATACATCATATATGGATATATAGCAGCTGCACCAAATGCAATAAGAACAGCAGCACTATGTGGGTCATAAACTTCTCCACTTACTGCAACTATTGAAATAGAGTTTCTAATACCATCTTCTTGTAGATGTTGATTAACATAACCAATAGCCAATGCCATAGGGATAAGTTTTAGTTTTTTATTTAAATCTCTATCATCTAAAATAACAATACTAACACCATCTTTTTCAATACTTTTTTTAATATCAGCATAAAGTGATTTTAGTGATTCTTTTAAATTAGATTTAAAAGTTGTTTTGAAAAACTTATTTTTATAGTATTCATCATATCTAGGATGTTTTTCATCTCCAAAAGAAACTAATACATCCATTCTTTCTTGCATTAAAATAGGACTATTTGTTTTTAATCTTTTTGCATATTCTTCTTTCTCTTCTAAAACATTATGAATTTGTCCAAAACCTGTATTTAAACTCATTACAACTTTTTCTCTATATGGGTCAATAGGTGGGTTTGTAACTTGTGCAAATTTTTGTCTAAAGAAGTCATTGAAGTTTCTATTTTTTGTAGAAAAACAAGCTAAAGGTGTATCATCACCCATAGAACCTGTTGGCTCTTTTCCTGTTTTTGTCATAGGTTCAATCATCTGGTCTAATACTTCATAAGTTATATTAAAATATCTTTGTTTTTTAGCCATATCATCAAGCTCATAATCAGAAGTTGTAACAAAAGTTTCATCTATATATTCTTGTAAATGATCCATATCATGTGTTAACCATTTTGAATAGTTTTGAGAAGATTTTAAATAATCATTAATATCATCTTCTTTTAAAACTATACCATGCTTTAAATCAACACCAATCATCTCTCCTGACTGAAGTCTTCCTCTTTCAAGTATATTTTCATCTTCAATATGAACTGTTCCATATTCACTTGTAATAAACAATCTATCATCTTTTGTAATTACATATTTTGATGGTCTTAAACCATTTCTGTCAATTAAACAACCAATATGTCGTCCATCAGTAAGCGAAACAGCAGCAGGACCATCCCAAGCTTCAAAACATGTAGATGTATATTCGTAAAAAGCTCTTAAATCTGGATCCATATGTGGAGCATTTTGCCAAGGTGCTGGCACTAAACTTCTTGCAGCTTTGAAGAAATCCATACCATTTACAATTAAAAATTCAAACATATTATCTAAAGAAGCACTATCGCTACTTCCTGTTTGTAAAATTGGGAAAATTCGTTGAAGTTCATTATCTGTAAATATTTCAGATTTCATTGTTTCCATCTTAACATTTACATTAAATCTATTTGCATCAACAGAGTTTATCTCACCATTGTGAGCAATTCCTCTAAAAGGTTGTGCTAGTTTCCATCTTGGAAGTGTATTTGTTGAAAATCTTTGGTGAAATAGTGCAAATGAGATTTTAAAATCTTCATCTTCTAAGTCTTTATAAAACTTCTTAATAGTCGTAGGCATTACAAGACCTTTGTAAGCTATAACTTTAGATGAAAAAGTTGGTATATAAAAATCTAAATCATCTCTTAATTTATGCTCACACTCTTTTCGTGTAAGGTAAAGCATAGCATCAAATCTTTTAGTAGAAACCAAAGAGTTAGGTACTACAAAAACTTGAATAATCTTAGGTAATATCTCTAAAGCTTGTGCCCCTAAAACATCTGCATCAATTGGAACAGTTCTAGTAATAAGAACTTTTAAATCATTTCGTTTACAAAATGTTTTGAAAACATCTATTTGACTGTCATCTTGTGCAAATATCATTGCAACTGCATATTGTTTAGGTAAATCTATATCGTGTTGCTTTGCAATCTTTCGCATAAATTTATTTGGCATAGATAATAATAATCCACTACCATCTCCACTCTTTCCATCTGCTGCTACTGCACCACGATGCATCATTTTTGAAAGCGATTCTATCGCATCTTCTAGATTTTGATGTGTTGGTTTATTTCGCAAGTGTGCTACTAGCCCAAATCCACAATTATCTTTAAAAGAAGTTAGTTTGTCTAAATTACAACCCATTTATTTCCTTTTTTATTTAAATTGATATTAGGGTAGCACAAGATAGTTTAAGAAGTGGTTAAAGCATATTTTCTATAAAGTTTTGTTACCATATTTTTTAAATATATCACTATTATATAAGGCTAAAAATGAAAATACTAAATTTATTTAAACAAATAACAAATATACCTAGATGTAGTGGCACTCATCAACCATTTATACAATTTATTCAACAGTTTGCTAAAACAAATAACTATATATGTAAAGTTGATAATGCCAACAATATCTTATGCTACAAAGAAAACCAAAAACCAAATATATGTTTACAATCTCACTACGATATTGTTTGCTTAGAAGATGGAAAAATACCTGAGATTATTGAAGTGAATGGATACTTAAAAGCAAAAGACTCAACACTTGGTGCTGACAATGGTATTGGATGTGCTTATATGCTGGCACTTATGGAAGAAGATGCAAATATTGAGGCTTTATTTACTTGTGATGAAGAGATAGGTTTGATTGGTGCAAATAATATTGATTTGGATTTGCAATCATCTTATATGTTAAATCTTGATAGTGAAGCAGAAGGTGAAATATGTATTGGTTGTGCGGGTGGAGTTGATATATTTGCTACAAATTCAAATACTAAACTAACTCCAAATACTGATGAAAAAGATTTATATGAGATAACGCTCGACAATCTTGATGGTGGACATAGTGGAGTTGATATAGATAAAAATATACCAAATGCTTTAAAACTAATAGCACGAAGTATTAAACAATGTGATGGGCAACTACTTGATATAAATGGTGGTGAGAGAATAAATTCAATCCCTAAATCTACAAAAGCGATAATAGTTTCAAACAACACACCACTTCCAACTCATAAAAATATGAAGATAATAAAAGTTGATAGTAAAACACAACATTATAATAAACTAGATGATAATATATTAAATTTTTTATATACTTTTGCAAATGGAGTAAGGGGATATGATAAAAAATTAGGTGTAGTTTTAAGCTCAATTAACTTAGCAATAGTAACAAATGAACCAAATAGTACACAGATACAATTAAGTGCAAGAAGTATGGACAATGATGAATTAAAAATTCTAAAAGATGAAACAGTTGCCCTACTTCAATATTTTGGCTTTGAAGTAACTACTAGCGGTAAATATCCTGCGTGGAAACCAGAACACTCAGACTTCACTACAAAAGTACTAGGTATCTATAAACAACACAACAAAGATGCAACTCTTGAAGCTATACATGCTGGACTAGAATGTGCTATTTTTAAAGAAAAATATCCAAATATACAAGTTTGTTCAATAGGACCAAATATTCATTTTCCTCACTCACATAGAGAAGAGTGTGAGATAAGTTCTGTGTATAGTGTTTATAAAGTTGTTAAGGATATTGTTGAGATG
>CAYUNC010000031.1:4325-7077 GCA_964445915.1 uncultured Arcobacter sp. | reverse complement strand
AAAAACACACTTTTTGTGTTATAATACTAAATATTAAGCACAAAAGGATTTATTATGGTAGCAGTAGCACCTACAAAAATAAGAACAAATGTATATTTAGATGCAGATATGAAAACTAAAGCTAAAGAAGTATTTAAAAAATATGGGGTAAGCTTAAGTGATGCAATCAATATCTTTTTAACTCAATCAGTATTAGAAAAAGGTTTACCATTTGAGATGAAAATACCAAATGATGAAACTAAAAGAGCTATTGAAGAGACAAGAGCAAATATAGGTATAGAACAGATTGATTATAATACTCATATTGAAGAAATGAAGAAATGTATCTCAAATTAAGTTTATGTAAATCATTTAAAAAAGATTTACATAAACTAAAATTTTCTAATGAACACTATGCAAAATATGTAATTTATCTTGGTAAATTATTAGCTAAAGAAGATTTACCACCAGAAGCAAAAGACCATAATTTAAAAGGTCAATGGGATGGAACTAAAGAATTTCATGTAAGTGGTGATTTACTTGTAATTTATATGATTGTAGATAATGAACTTATATTAATTAGAATTGGTTCTCATTCACAGTTATTTAATTAAAAGTCCTGATAAAACACCACTTTCATCAAATCATAAAGATATATTGATTAAACTACCAATATGAAAAAAGAGATACAAATAAATTTTAATGGCTTTTCAAAAAAAGGTATAAAGTTCCTGAAGGACTTGGCAAATAACAATACTAAAGTTTGGTTTGAAAATCATCGGCATATTTATGAAGATGAGATAAAAATACCTACTGAAGCTCTTGTGGATGAGATGGGTGAGACTTTGCAGATATTGGTGCCTAATATAAACTATAGTCCAAAAGTAAGTAAGAGTTTATTTAAAATATATCGTGATGTACGATTTAGTAAAGATAAAACTCCTATGAAATCTAAGATTGGTTTGCTTTGGTGGCAAGGTGCTGGTCATAGGATGCAAAGTAGTTGTTTTTATATGCATTTTGATAAAGATGAGTATTTTATAGCAAGTGGTATTAGAAATTTTAAACAACCTATGCTAAAAACATTTAGAGAGTATTTGAAAGAAGATAAGCATAGAGAAGAGTTGCATAGTATTTTAGAGGATATAAAAGCTAAAGGGTATGATTTACCTGAACCAAAGTTTGTAAGAGTTCCTCGTGGCTGTGATATAGATGACAAGTATAGTTATTTATATTTTTATGGAGCTATGTTTGGATATAAGCAATTTAAAATAGATGATACTTTTTATAAGTTTGATATAGCTACAAAAGCTTTTAATATCTATGACGATATGAAAGATTTACAAAAGTGGGTATATGAGATGACTTTAACTCACATCGAAGATAACTCAAGATAATTTTTGATATAATCATCACATAAAAGACAAAAGAGATATAAGGAAATAAAATGTTAATAGAAGATATTATAAAAGATGTAACACCATCAGGTATGAATAATCTAATGATAGATAAAGATAGTTTTATGGAGCTTTTAAAGCAAGATAAAGTTGTATTATTAGATATTCGTATGGATTTTGAGCTAAAAGCTTGGGTATTGCCAATGGCTATAAATATACCTGCTCCACAACTTATAAATAGACTTGAAGAGTTACCAAAAGATAAACTTATAGTTGTAGGTTGTCCTACTTTAAATAGATCAATTCCCGTAGCTGTATATTTAAAAACTAAAGGATTTAATTGTAAATTTTTAGCAGGTGGTTTAGTAGAACTTATGGCTGTACTAAAAGGTGGAGTTGCAAAAGATTTATTTTCATAAATTCATAAAACAACAAAAGCAAACTAACAACGAAAATTTAGTAAAATTATAAAAAATTAATAGGAATAACAAAATGGTATATACAAAAGAAGAATTCGCAGAAAAAGTAAAAGATATTCAAGGTCAATCTTGGTACAAAAACCCAATAGGTTTTGGAATAGCACGATTAGATAGAGGGCAATTAGACCCAAATAAAGTTTTACAAGCTACTTATCCTGTATTAAACTGGGATGAAAACTTTGGTAGTGCAGCTATCTTTATGGATGCTCTTAAATCTTCTGGAGTTGATGTTGATACAACTAAAAGTGAATTAGTTTGTGATATTAGTGATGTATTTTTAACATCTTGTATTGAATCTTTTAGACCATATATCCCTGAAGCTAAAGGTTTAGAACATAAAAATGTACAACTTGTTTCTCACCTTGCTTCTTTACCAATTGAAACTGGTCTTACTGCTGATAACTTTAAAGTTGTATTTATTTTTGCTGATGAAAATCCACAAACTGTAGAAACTGCTTATTTAAAACTTTATGCTTTATCTGAAGGAAAAGCTGAACTTAGAAGTGTTAATTTAAATGGAGCATTTGGATTATTACACAATGTAGCTTGGAGTGGAAACACACCTATTGAATTAGATTGGTTAAGAGCAAATGAATTAGATTTAAAACTTTCTGGTAAATATCCAACTATTGATATGGTTGATAAATTCCCAAGATTTTTAGGTCATATTATTCCTGCTGATAATACAAGAATTTTAGATAGTAGCAAAGTTAGATTTGGTGCTCAATTAGCAGCAGGTACAACAGTTATGCCAGGTGCTTCATATATTAACTTCAATGCAGGAACTTTAGGTGCTGTTATGGTTGAGGGTAGAATATCTTCAAGTGCTATTGTTGGTGCTGGTTCTGATGTTGGTGGTGGAGCTTCAATTCTTGGAGTTTTAAGTGGAACTGATGG
>CAYUNC010000031.1:0-4225 GCA_964445915.1 uncultured Arcobacter sp. | reverse complement strand
TATCAACCAAAAGATGGGTATTGCTACAACAGCGATACCCATTTTTTATTTAATTTTATTTGTCAAAATCTAAAACAATTTAAAAATATCCATGGGGAACTTTTGGATATTGGTAGTGGTAGTGGGATTTTAGGACTTTTAGTTGCTAGAGATTTTGACAAATTGAATTTAAATCAAGTTGAAGTTCAAGAGGAGTTTCAATTTTTATCACAAAAAAATGCCAATATAAATAAAATCAACAACAATCTTTACAAAGGTGATTTTTTAGATATAAGTTTTGATAAACAACTTGATTATATAGTTTCAAATCCACCATTTTATCCAAGCTGTGTAGTGCAAAGTGGAAATGAAAATAAAAAAATAGCAAGATACAATGATAACTTACCTTTAGAAAATTTCATCGCCAAGGTATCTAAGATTTTAACACCAAAGGGAAAGTTCTTTTTTTGCTATGATGTTAAGCTATTAAATGATATTATAATAACTTGTAAAAAACATCATCTAAATATAGAATCTGTACAGTTTCTACATCCAAATCATAAAAAAGAAGCATCTTTAGTAATGATAATGGCAAGAAAGAGTTCAAAAACTATGATGAAGATTTTACCACCTGCTATTATGTTTGATGAGCTTGGTGAGTTTGATAAAGCAACAAATGATATTTATGATTTGTGTGCTACTCATAGTATAAAGTGTGAAGTATGATTTTAGAACAAGAAGGTTATTCATATAAATTTGATGCTATTAGATGTGGTACTTGCGAAGGTAACTGCTGTATTGGTGAGAGTGGATATATTTGGATAACTCCTGATGAGATTGAGAAACTTAGTTTACATTTAGATAAAAGTGTTAAAGAAGTTGTTAGTGATGATTTACAAAAAGTTGGTTATAGATATTCAATAAATGAAGTAGAATTAGGTGAAAACAATTTTGCTTGTAAGTTTTTTGATTTAACTAAAAAACAGTGTAGTATCTATGAGGTACGACCAAAACAATGTAGAACTTTCCCTTTTTGGGATTATTTTAAAGAAAGAATAAATGAGGTAAAAGAAGAGTGTCCAGCTATAGTCGAATAATTTTAATTTTATCATTTATATTTGTTTTTTATGGTTGTGCAGGTTCTTTATCAACTGTTAAAAAAGAAACTAGAAAATATGATACTTTGATATTAGTTGCTCTAGATTATGAATTAACTCATCAGTATTATAATAGTGCTGAAGCATATAAACTTTTATATGATGAAACATCAGATGTTCAGTATCTACAAAAAGCAATTGCAAATACATCTATAGCAAAAAACTTTCAAGGACTGTATGATTTAACAAAAAACAATCTAAACAAATACCCTACTTTAAATGAAAAATATTATAGATTGGCTATTTTGGCATCTTTACAATTAAAAAAATATGATGAAGCATCCATTTTAGCAAAAGAGCTTTTAGAAAAGTATAACAATCCTACAAATTATGATGTTATGGGAAATGTATATTTTGAACAAGATAACTATAAAGAAGCTTCAAAATATTTTGAAAGTGCGTATGCTTCAAATCAAAAAGCAAATACTTTAATATCTTTAGTTGATGTATTGTATAGCTATCTAAATGAAAAGAAAAAAGCCGTTTCTTATTTGGAAACATACTTATTAACTTATGGTTGCAATGAATTAGTATGTAATAAACTTATCACTATTTATCGTGAAGAGCAAAATACAGATGGTATGATTTCAATTTTAAAAAGAGCCTATAAAGAGTACAAAAATCCTAAGATGAAATATACTATTTTATCAATACTTATGGCAGTTTTAGAGCAAAAAGATATAAATAAAGCTATCTTATTTCTTGAAGAAAATAAAGTAGATGATGTAAAACTATTTACTTTATATGAAAAATCAAGAAACTTTAAAAAAGCATTAAAATTAGCAAGAAAACTATATAAACAAACTAAAAATAAAGAGATTTTGGGACAAATGGCTATTTTACAATTTGAAATTGCACAAGAAGAAAAAAATACTAAAGATAAGATGAAGCATATAATTGCAAACTTTGAATTAGCCCTAAAAGTTAGTAAAAATCCAAACTATAAAAACTATTATGGGTATTTATTAATTGACTATGATATTGATATAAAAAAAGGATTGAAGTTGGTAAATGAAGCTTTAGAATCTGTACCAACAAATTGGGCTTATATGGATTCTGTTGCTTGGGGTTATTATAAATTAAATGATTGTAAACAAGCTAAAAAATATATGAAAAAAATAGTTAATCAAATTGGTTTAGATAATTCAGAGATAAAAGAACATTGGAATAAAATACAGGAGTGTAAAAAGTGATATTAGACGAGATAATTGAAAGAACAAAAGAAGATGTAAAGAAAAGAGAAGCTGAGTTTGACTTAGATTGGTTAGGTAGAAGCTTAGCTTACAATCCATATCCACCAAGAGATGTAAAAAAGTTTTTAACTGCTACAAAAGATGAACCTATTAGACTTATAACTGAAGTTAAAAAAGCTAGTCCTAGTAAAGGTATCATACGAGAAGATTTTGACCCACTTTTTATAGCTCAAGAATATGCTAACAATGGAGCAAATGCTATTTCTGTTTTGACTGAACCTCATTGGTTTAAAGGTGATTTGGAATATCTTACTGGAATAAGAAGATATGTTAGTACACCATTGTTAAGAAAAGATTTTATTATTAATAAATATCAAATAGTTGAAGCATTAGTTTACGGAGCTGATTTTATTTTACTTATTGCAAAAGCATTAGGAAAAAAAGAATTAAAAGAGTTGTACGACTATGCTTTACATTTAGGTATGGAAGTTCTTGTAGAGATTCATGATGTTGAAGATTTAAAAAAAGCTATGGCTTGTGGTGCTAGTATTATTGGTATAAATCATAGAAATTTAGATACTTTTGAGATGGATATGAATCTTTGTGATAAACTAATTCCTATGATTCCAAATGGTAAAATAATAGTAGCAGAAAGTGGTGTATCAAACCCTGAAACTATTCAAAGATTAAGTGAAGCTGGTGCAGATGCATTTTTAATTGGTGAACATTTTATGCGACAAGATGATATTGGTGCTGAAGTTAAAAGATTGAAAAACACTCCAACAAATTTATTTAACTAAATGCCCACTCCTCAAGATTTAAAAAAAGCCTTCTTTTCACAAAAAGATAGCTTTTTTGGTAGAAAATCAAAAACATATAAAAATCATCATTTAAAAGATATTACTGCTATTTTTAGTAATATCGCATCAAACCCAACATATAGCGAGATAAGAAAGCGATATAAGATACATCATGCAATAAAACTTGGACTTTCTAAGACTCTGCTTGGTTTTGTTGTTTATGTTGCTTATAAAGACCCTGTATTGACTATTATGGCGACAAATCATATTGGGCAAACAGAACTAAACTATCAAAAGATGTCATTGATTAAACATCTTAAGAGATATAAAGACTTTAAAAATATTGATACAGTTAGTATTCTAAGATATGATATGGTCAAAAGGTCTTTGAAACCACAATACTATGATGTAAATAAAGTAAATACAATTAAAAAATTTGCCACTTATGAAGAGAGAAGTCATGGGATTTTTGAAAATAATATAACTGATAAAAAGTTACATAGTCAAATTGAGAGTATTCGTAAATTAATTCAAGACAATAAAAAAGGCTAAAAAGATAAATCTTTTTAGCCTTTTTAAATAATAAAATAAATCTATTATCTTTTTGAGAACTGAGGAGATCTTCTTGCTTTTCTTCTTCCTGGCTTTTTTCTTTCCACGATTCTTGCATCTCTAGTCATTAAACCATAAGGCTTAAGAACAGCTCTAAATGTACCATCAAATTCAACTAATGCTTTTGAAATACCATGTCTTAAAGCATCAGCTTGAGCAGAATATCCACCACCAAGTGTAGTAGCTACAATATTTACAGATTCTAATTGCTTAGTAACCTCTAAAGGAACTCTTACTCTTTTTTTGATAGCTTCATGTCCACCTAACCATACATCTAAAGGTTGACCATTTACTGTAATCTCACCTTTTCCAGCTTCTAACCATACTTTTGCTATTGCTGTTTTTCTTTTTCCTGTTGCATATACTTTTGCCATTATTACGCTCCCTTAACTTGTGCAGTGTGAGGATGTTCAGCATCTGCATATACTTTTAAATTTTTAAGCATTTTAGCTCCAAGTTTTGTTTTTGGAAGCATACCTCTTGT
>CAYUNC010000030.1:0-12157 GCA_964445915.1 uncultured Arcobacter sp. | reverse complement strand
AATTACTGGTCTATCACTAGCACACACACTTATAAATTATTCTCAAATAAGAGAAAAATATGTTAAAATGTTAAAGCAAGCAATAAAATCAAATAACCTAGAAAGGTTTAATAAATGAAAATAAAATATTTAGTTTTTTCTATTTTACTACTACTTACTTTTACAGGTTGTTCTACAAATGAATTAAATAGTCCAGATAAACAACAAGCAACACTAACTTCCGATTTACAAGAGGAAGATGAGTTTGCTGATTTTGAAGATGAATATAAAGAAGAGATAAAATCTCAAAATCCATTTGAACAATATAATATTGTAATGACAAATTTTAATGATGGATTTTATGAATATGTTTATGACCCTATTGTTCAAGGATATAGAAAAATAGTGCCAAATACAAAAGGTAGTTTAATAAATAATACTTTCCAAAACTTGATGTTTCCTATTAGGTTTGTAAATAATATTTTACAATTAAAATTTGCAAATGCTGCAGAAGAAACTCAAAGATTTTTAATAAACTCTACACTTGGAGTTGTTGGGCTTTTTGATATAGCAAAAGATGAATATGGATTAAAAGCACACAATGAAGACTTTGGACAAACTTTAGGTTATTGGGGTGTTGGTAGTGGTTACCATATTGTATTACCACTTTTTGGTCCTTCGAATATAAGAGATACATTTAGTATGTATCCTGATTCAATTGCAAATCCTATTGCTTATTCTGAAAAAACTCCTTATAATCTTACAAATAATCCAGCACAATCACTTACTATAACAACTTATCAAAGAATAAATGCAGGGTCTTTACAAGTTGGAGAATATGAAGAGTTAAAAAAAGAAGCTATTAAATTATATCCATTTTTAAGAGATGTATATGAACAACATAGACAACAACAAATAGAAGAATAAGGAAAATAAAATGATAAAAATACTACTAACAGTTATACTAGCTATTAATATTTATGCTACAGAGATAGAAGATATTCAATCAAGCTTTGAAGCTATGGCTATAGATATAGTTAAGATTGTTCAAAATAAAAGTTTATCAGCATCTGTAAGAAATGACACTATTATAGATACTATTACACCATTTTTTGATTTTAAACTTATGGCAAAACTTAGTCTTGGAAAGACTTGGAAAACTATGGATAAAGATAAACAAGCTAAGTTTATCAAGCTTTATGTAAATCGTATGAAAAAAGCATACTCTTCAAAAATAGATAAATATACTGATGAAAAGATAGTAGTAATAAGTATAAAGCAAGTTAAAAAGACAAGAGTAGTTTTAAATACTGATTTAATAAATGGTGAAGATAAACTAGATATTGTTTACAAATATTATAAGCCAAAGACACAGCTTGATGATAAAAAGAGATGGCTTGTATATGATGCTGTTATTGCAGGAGTTAGTTTAATAAAAACAGATAAAGCTCAATTTTTAGAAGTGATTCAAGATAGTTCACTAGACAAACTTATGGAAAAACTAAAATAGTGATATACAACTTTTATAAAAGTATTTTAATTGTAAATCCAAAAAAAATACTATTTATATTGACTATTCTTGTAGCTATTTTAGGAAGTTATTCTTTAAAGATGGAGATAGATGCTAGTGCTGATACTTTACTTTTAGAAAATGACAAAGATTTATTATTTGCAAATAAAATATCAAAAAGATATGCAACAAATGATTTTTTAATAGTTACTTATAGTCCAAAAGATGATTTACTTTCATCTTCATCTCTTCAGTCTATACAAAAGCTAAGCGATGAACTAGTATCGTTAAAACTAGTATCTAGTATAACTTCTATATTAAATGTACCACTTTTACAAAGTCCACCTATGCCATTAAGTGAACTACTTAAAGATATACCAACTTTATTATCTAAAGGTACAAATAGAGAATTAGCAAAACGCGAATTTTTAAATTCACCATTATATAAAGAAAATCTTGTAAGCAAAGATTTTAAAACTACAGCACTTCTAGTAAATCTAAAACCAATACAAACAAAAGAGCAAAATCATCAAAATATTGTACAAGTTCGTCAAATTGTAGAAAAGTATAAAAATAATGCAACTATAAATCTTGGTGGTATAAGTATGATTACTGATGATTTAATCACTTTTGTAAAACATGATTTACAAATCTTTAGTATTGTTGTTTTTCTTCTTTTAATTATTGTATTATTTATCTTATTTAGAGAGCCTAGATGGGTTGTTGTACCTATTTTAATATGTAGTATTGCTATTTTCTCAACTACTGGTGTACTTGGTTTATTTGATTGGAGAGTTACTGTTATATCATCAAACTTTATATCTTTACAACTTATTATGACAATGTCTTTAGTTATTCATCTTACAATAAAGTACAAAGAACTTTTACATAATAATCCTAATAATACTCAAGAAGAGTTAATTTATGAAACTGTAACATCTATGATAAAACCATCATTTTTTGTTATTATTACAACTATTGCTGGATTTAGTTCTTTAGTAGTTAGTGGTATTTTACCTGTGATAAATTTTGGATATATGATGAGTGTTGGGCTTATTTTATCTTTTATTTTTACTTTCTTATTCTTTCCTGCTATATTATTAATTATCAAAAAGAGTCCTATAAAAGAGCGTAAAGTAAGAGAGAAACCATTTACATACACTTTAGCAAATATCGCTTATAATTATCAAAAATCAATCTTGGTGGGTACTGTTTTTATTGTAATTTTTTCTACAACTGGAGCAACACAACTTTTTGTAGAGAATAGTTTTATAGATTATTTCAAAAAAGATACTCAAATATACAAAGGTATGAAAGCTATTGATCAAAACTTAGGTGGAACTACACCTTTAGATGTGATACTAACTTTTAAATCTGAAGAGATAAAAGAAGTTGAAGTACAAACAGAAGTTGAAGATGAAGATTTAGATAGTTTTGATGATGAGTTTAGTGAAGATACAGATGATAAAACTTATTGGTTTACACGAACAAAGATGGAGAAAATAAGAGAGATACATAACTATTTAGATTCACTTCCTCAAGTTGGGAAAGTTGTATCACTAGCAACTGTTGATGAAGTTGGAAAGATACTAAATGAAGGTAAATACCTTGATAGTTTTGAACTTGCTTTATTAAATAAAAAACTACCACAAGAGTATAAAAATATCTTGATAAATCCGTATGTAAATATAGAGGCAAATCAAGTAAGAATTAGTATGCGTATTATAGATTCACAACCCAATCTAAGACGAGATGAACTAATCAAAAAAATAAATTATGATATATCAAAAATGATAAATCCAAAAACTCAAGAGTTTCAACTTTCAAATTTATTAATACTTTATAATAATATGCTTCAATCATTATTTGATTCACAAATCACAACTTTAGGAAGTGTAATAGTTATATTATTTTTAATGTTTTTGATTTTATTTAGAAGTTTAAAGGTAGCCATTATTGCAATTATGGCAAATATTATACCTGTAGGTGTTATATTTGGTTTTATGGGTTGGTTTAAAATACCACTTGATATGATGACTATAACTATTGCTGCTATTAGTATAGGAATTGCTGTGGATAATACTATTCACTATATTCATAGATATAAATTAGAATTTAAGCAGTCTCAAGATTCTAAAATATCACTTTATAATGGGCATAAAAGTATAGGAATTGCTATGTTTTATACTTCAATTATGATTATGATAGGTTTTAGTGTGTTAGTACTTTCAAACTTTATACCAACTATTTATTTTGGATTATTAACTCTTTTAGCTATGTTTATGGCTATAGTTGCTGACTTATTACTATTACCAGTTTTATTACTAATATTTAAACCATTTATACAAAAGGAAAACTAGATGCAAATACTTATACCTGTAGATGATACTGATTATGAAGAGGCACAAATTACACTATTAGATGATGTAAAGCATTGGATTTTAATCAATCTTGATAAAGGGGAAGTTGTAGAATATAACTTTTTTGATACTCACGAAGAGATAACTCAATGGATAGATGTAGTAATAGTAAAAAACCAACAAGAATATGTATGGCCATTTATGGAAAAAAATATAGCTATTTTAGTAGCTCCACTTCAACGATGTGTTGAAGATATCATAGAAGCATTTTTATTTAAAGAGCTTCACGATATGAATGTGAATATGTAACTTAACAAATAACCACAGATTTAATATTTGTAAACTCTTCAATAGCAAACATAGGACCTTCTTTTCCTATACCACTAAGTTTTGTTCCACCATAAGGCTGAATATCAAATCTTAGTGTTGGAATATCATTTATCACTACTCCACCACAAGAAGCATCATTTATGAAACTTTGTGTTTGTTTTAAATCATTTGTAAAGATGCTAAACTGTAAACCATAAGGCGAGTTATTCATCTTTACTATTGCTTCATCATAAGTTTTTACTTTTACTAAACTTACTATTGGAGCAAAAACCTCTTCACAAACAATTTTCATATCATCTGTAACATCTGTCATTACTGTTGGATAGAAGATTAAATCATCTGCTTTATTTCCTGTAAGACAAGTTGCACCCTCTTCTATAGCACTTTGACACCATGAAGTTGCTCTTTGACATGCTTCTTCACTTATCAATGGTCCTAGAAAAGTATCATCATCATAAGGATTTCCAACTTTTAATTTTAAAGTTTCCTCTTTCATAGCTGTAGCAAATTCATCATAAACTTTTTCATTTACATAAATTCTTTGTAAACTAATACAAACTTGACCACTATTAACAAAAGCACCAAAAGCACATCTAGAAGCAGCCAATTTAATATCAGCCGTTGTATCTATATAAGTTCCAGCATTTCCACCTAACTCTAAAGCTACTTTTTTTATACCAGCAGTTTTAGTAATAATATCTCCTACTGGAACAGAACCAGTAAAGCTTAAAACTCTTGGAATATCACTTTGTACTAAAGTACTACCAACTTCAACATCACCATAAACAATACTAATAGCATCTTTTATAGCATATTTACTTTCAACAAATAGTTTTACAAGTTTATATGCAGTTAGTGGTGCTTCAGGTGTTGGTTTTAAAACTACAGCATTTCCACTCACAAGTGCAGGTGCTATTTTATGAGCAACTAAATTTAATGGAAAATTAAAAGGTGTAATACAAGCAACTACTCCCACTGGTTCACGAAACCAATAAGCATTTGTCTTTTTACCACTTGGCATTGCATCTGTATTTATTGTATGACCTTCAAGATTTAATATAGCACTACAAGAAAGTTTGATAGTTTCAATACAACGATCAACTTCTATTCTGGCAAATATAATTGGCTTTGCAACCTCATCACATAAAGTTTGAGCTATATCTTCTTTTTGCTCTTCAAGTTTAACGGCAACATCTTCAAGCCAAGCTACTCTTTGTGCTATTGTTGATGCTTTTGTATCTACTGAAGCTTTTTGTGCAATTTTTAATGCTCTTAATGTATCTTCTTTTGTACAAGGAGCATAATTAGTTGTATCTATTTGCGAATATGGATTTCTAATATTTACAAGGATAGGTTTAGTTTCTTCAGTACTTCCAAAAAATATATTTGCTGTAGGTGTCATTGTATTATCCTTATACTATTGAAATAATATTAATTAATGCTTCTCTTTCTTTTGAGGAGTTACTAACATATTTACATATCTACCTTCAAATTTTGGAGCATTATCCATAACACCAATATCTTCAACCATAGGCCAAACTCTTTTAAGCACTTCAGAACCAGCTGATGGATTTGACATCTCTCTACCTCTTAAAAATACTCTAAATTTTACATGGTTACCTTTTTCTAAAAATTCTCTTGCATGTTGAACTTTATACCCAATATCATTATCTGCGATTTTTACAGAAAGCTTAATCTCTTTAGTTACAATAACTTTTTGATTTTTTCTAGCTTCTTTTTTCTTCTTTTCTAATTGGTATCTATATTTACCATAATCCATAATCTTAACAACTGGTGGTTGAGCATTTGGAGCAATACAAACTAAATCTAGTCCAGCTTCTTCAGCTAACTTTAGTGCTTCAGTTGAACTAATTAGACCAAAAGTTTCACCATCATCTCCATTACATCTAACTTCCTTAAATCTAATGTCCTCATTCATCATCACTTCGTCTTTTTTCTTTCTATTATCTTTAAAACTCAAATTTTATCTCCTGCTTGATTTTTTTGTAACATTTCTAAAAATTCTACTTTAGTCATCTCACTTCTTTCTCTTTTTCTTCTATCTCTTAATGCAACCTTTGCATTTGCCACCTCATCATCACCAACTACAACTATCATAGGTACTCGTTGTTTTTCTGCTATTCTGATTCGTTTATTTAAACTCTCATTTTGGTCAAATACTTCACTATCTATCTCAAGAAGTTGTAACTCTTTTGCTAAACTTTGTGCATATTCATTATGAGAATCAGCTATAGGTATAATAATCACACCAGTAGGAGCAATACTCATTGGAAACTCACCAGCAAAATGTTCAGTCATAATCCCAATAAATCTTTCAAATGAACCTAGTATAGCTCTATGAATCATAACTGGTCGCTCTCTAGTATCATCACTTGTAGTATAATTTATATCAAATCTTTCAGGTAAATTCATATCTACTTGAATTGTACCACATTGCCATTTTCTTCCAATAGCATCTGTAATTTTAATATCGATTTTAGGACCATAAAATGCTCCACCACCTTCATCAATACCATAAGAATAACCATTTTCATCTAAAGCATCCATAATACCTTTAGTAGTATTTTCCCAAAATTCATCAGAACCGATTGCTTTTTTAGGTTTAGTAGATACTTCCATCTCATATTCAAATCCAAAGAAAGTCATTAAACTTTCAACAAATTCAATAACTTCTATAATTACAGATTTTACTTGGTCTTGTGTACAAAAAATATGTGCATCATCTTGCGTAAATTCTCTAACTCTAAAAAGTCCGTGCATTGCTCCACTTAACTCATGTCTATGAACTACACCATATTCAAAAAATTTCATTGGTAAATCTTTGTAAGATACTAAATCATTTTTAAATATTTCTATATGACCTACACAGTTCATAGGTTTAAGTCCATACTCCATATCGTCAATTGTAGTAAAGTACATATTTTCTTTATAGTTTTCATAATGACCAGATTTTACCCAAGCTTCTGCTTTAAGTATTTCTGGTGCTCTTACAGGCTGATATCCTCTGATTCTATGTGCTTTATATAAAAGTTGTTCTAATTTTCCTCTAAGTCTTGCACCTGCTGGTAACCATAGTGGCAATCCTGCTCCAATATCATCACTAAAAGTAAATAGTTTTAAATCAGTACCAAGTCTTCTATGGTCTCTTTTTGCTGCTTCTTCCATCATAGTAGCATAGGCTTTTAGTTCAGCTTTATCAAAAAATGAGATACCATAAATTCTAGTAATCATCTCATTTGATTCATCACCACCTAAATAAGCACCAGCTACTCTAATAAGTTTAAAACTTCTTATCATTCTAGTATTTGGAACATGTGGTCCTTTACATAAATCTGTAAAGTCACCTTGTGTATATGTTGTTAAAGTATCATCTGTAATATTTTTTAAAACCATTTGTTTTAAAGGGTCATCGGCAAATTGTTTGGAAAATTCTTCTCTTGAAATCTCAGCACGAACTATTGGTATTTTTTTACCAGCAAGTTCTTTCATCTTTTTTTCAATAGTTTTTAAATCATCATCATTTAGTTGAGTATCTAATTTAAAATCATAATAAAATCCCTCTTCTACTACAGGTCCAACAAAAAATTGTGCTTCTGGGTATAGTTCTTTAATAGCTTGAGCCATTAAATGTGCAGTTGAGTGTCTTAATATTGATAAAGCTTCAGGTGAGCTATCTGCTTTGATTTGTTCTTCGCTTGATGCTGTTATGTCTAAAGCTTCAGCTGTTTGTAGGTCATAGATTTGACCGTCTTTGTTTATTCCAATGTATTCCAATAATTTCCTTTTATATTATCCGTATTTTTAAATATTATACAATTTTATCAAACTTGTACTTAAATTACTTACTTTAACCTATTATATAAATTTAAGTAGTAACAATGTATAATCTTAAATATTAAAAAACAGGAGATTTATTATGGGTATGCCAGGTGGATTTGAATTATTTGCAATTGTTGCAGTTGTTGTGTTACTTTTTGGTGGAAAGAAAATTCCAGAATTAGCAAAAGGTTTAGGTCAAGGGATTAAAAACTTTAAGTCAGCTGTAAAAGAAGATGAACCTTCAGAAATTACTGCAAGTGATGCAAGTGAAAAGATAGAAGAAACAAAAGAAGAATCTCCTAAAACTACAACAGTATAAGAGATTATATTGCAAAAGATTATAAAAGAGTTTATCGAGCAAAAACTTGATAGACCAATAGTATTAGAAAAACCTAAAGATCTTTCTTTAGGTCACTTCGCAACACCGATTGCGTTTTCATTAGCCAAAGAACTTCGTAAAAATCCGATGATGATAGCTGAAGATTTAGCTTCAAAATTTCAAGATGATGATATATTTGAATCAGTTCAAGCTGTAAAGGGATTTGTTAATTTTAAATTATCTCAACAATTTTTAGAAGACCATATCAATAAAGCTTTAGCTTTACAAGAAGATTTTGCTAAAGGTGATGAAAAGAATGAAAAAATTCTTTTAGAATATGTTAGTGCAAATCCTACAGGACCACTTCATATTGGTCATGCTAGAGGTGCTATTCTTGGGGATACATTAGTTAGAGTTGGAAATTATTTAGGTTATAAAGTTTCGAGCGAATATTATGTAAATGATGCTGGTTCTCAGATGAATTTATTAGCAACTTCATTAAATCTTGCTGGTCGTGAGTTTATTTTAAATGAAGAAGTTGAATACCCAGAATCATTTTATCGTGGAGAATATTTAGTAGATATTGCAAAAAAATGTGTTGAAAAGTATGGGAAAGATGTTTTTCATGATGAAACAAAAAGCGAAGAGTTAGCTATATTTGCTAAAGATGAAGTTTTGGAAATTATCATAAAAGATATGGCTGATTTAGGTATCACTTTTGATACTTGGGTAAGTGAAAAAGAGTTATATCCTTCATGGGAAAAAACAAAAGCTATCTTAGAAGCAAACGGAAGTATGTATAAAAAAGATGGTAAAGATTGGATAAAATCTACTGAACTTGGCGATGATGTTGATAGAGTTGTTGTAAGAGATAACGGAATACCAACATACTTAGCAGGAGATATTATATATCATAAAGATAAATATGATAGAAAATTTGATAAATATATAAATATTTGGGGTGCTGATCACCACGGATATATCACAAGAGTAAAATCTGCTATTAAATTTCTTGGTAATGACCCTGAGCAACTTGAAGTTATACTTTCTCAAATGGTTTCACTCCTTAAAGGTGGTGAGCCTTATAAGATGAGTAAACGAGCTGGAAATGTTATACTTATGAGTGATATAACAAAAGAGATAGGTGCTGATAGTTTAAGATTTATCTTTTTAACTAAAAAAAGTGATACTCACTTAGAATTTGATATTGATACTCTTAAAAATCAAGATAGTTCAAATCCTATTTTTTATATCAACTATGCACATGCTAGAATAAATCAATTATTTAAAAAAGCTGAAAAGAAATTTGCAGATGTAAAAGATGAAACTTTAGAAGGTATCAATCAAGATGCAAAAGATATAGTTTATGAATCTTTACTTTTACCATCAGTTTTACAAGAAGCATTTACAAAAAGAGATATGCAAAAAGTTACAGAATATTTATCATCTTTAAGTGCTTTAACACATAGATTTTATAATAACCACAAGATAGTAGGTACTAACCAAGAGGAAGCATATTTAAAAGCTTTAAGTATGGTTGCTTTATCTATAAGAACTGGATTGAAAGTTCTAGGAATAACAGCAAAGGAGGAGATGTAATATGATTAAATGGATAGGAATTGTATTAGTAGGTGCAGTAATATTTGCAATTGCTACAGGATATATGGGCGGTGCTAAAAAAGCTACAAATAATTATGGTAAAGTGATGAGAGGCGGTTGATTTATTTTTATGAATAATAAACCTAAAAATATACTTATCTTATGTACTGGAAACAGTTGTAGAAGTATAATAGCTGAAGCCTTAGTAAATAAAGAGTTAGCTAACACAAAATGTTTTAGTTCTGGGGTAAAAGCAAGTGGAAAAGTAAATCCAAATGCTAAGAAAGTTCTTGAACAAAACAATTGTTGGGAAGACAACTATCACTCTAAAGTTATAGAAGATGTTATGGATATAACTTTTGACTTAGTGGTTACTGTTTGTGATAACGCAAAAGAATCTTGCCCAACATTTCCTCAAAAAACAAAAGTTATACATATTGGTTTTACTGACCCTGATGGGAAAAATTTTGAAGAATTTGAAAAAACTTATCAAGAGATTAAAAACACATTATTACCTATTGTACAAAAAGAAATTTGAAATATACACTAATACACACAGCACTTTTAAGTGAAGCACAAAGTATAATTGAAACTTACAAGCTTGAATTAGTACAAAAAAATCCAAAAATATATACAAATAATACAATAGTTTTAGTTGTTTCAAATATGGGAAAAGACAACACTATCAATGCTTTAAAAATAGTATTTGATAAGTATGAGATAACTAAAGCTATTAATATAGGAATCGCAGGAAGTGGCTCTAAAGCTTATGAGATTGGTAGTTTGTTTTGTACAAATAAAAAGTTAGATGGTATAAACTATATGACTTTAAAAACTGTTGATGAAGTACAAACAACAACTGATGAAAAAGAGATGTTGTATGATATGGAAGCTAAGTATTTTGAAGAGATTTGTCTTAAAAATGTAGATAATAAAAATATCTATATCTTTAAGATAATATCTGATTATTTAGATGATACAATTCCATCTAAAGAGTTTGTAAAACAATTAATTAAAAAAAATATGAAGAGTTTAGAAAAATGGATTTAACAAAATATAACTTTACAGTATCGCAACAAAATATATTGAAAAATATTTTTATTGATTTAAAGATGTGGAATGAAGATGATATATCAGAAACTAAAATCAATGAGATTGTAGATAAATATGAGGGGAAACAATTATCAAAAAAGCTATTTGAATATATTGTAGATTTTCATAAAACTTTAAAAGAAACACCAAATGATTATGCTCAGTTTGATGATGTAAAATATGACACAAGAAAGTTTTCATTTCAAGCCATTGAAAAACCAGGCATTGGACTTGGGGCTTGTCCTGTTGCTAGTGAAGGTACAAGATGTTGTAATCTTTTGACTTTAGATGCTGTTGAGAGTTGTGGATTTGATTGTAGTTATTGTTCAATTCAGAGTTTTTATAACCAAAATAAAATAGGATTTGATAAAGATTTTAAAACCAAATTAGAAAATCTAGAACTAGACCCAAACCAAACTTATCATATAGGAACTGGGCAAAGTAGCGATAGTTTGATGTGGGGAAATCAAGATGGGATTTTGGATGCTTTATTTACTTTTGCTATTAAAAATCCAAATGTAATCTTAGAGTTTAAAACAAAATCAGACAATATAAAATACCTTTTAGAAAATGATGTTCCTAAAAATATAATAGTAACTTGGAGTTTAAATACACCAATAATTATAAAAAATGAAGAGCATCTAACAGCAAACTTAGAGCAAAGAATAAATAGTGCTAGAGCCTTAGCTGACAAAGGTATATTGGTAGGTTTTCATTTTCATCCAATAGTTCAATATGAAAATTATTTAGCAGACTATGAAGAGGTATATAAAACTCTACAAAAAACTTTTACACCTGATGAGGTAGTTTTAATCTCACTAGGAACTTTAACATTTATAAAGCCAGTGATTAAACAACTAAGACAAAGAGAGATGAGAACAAAGATTTTACAAATGCCATTTGAAACAATAAATGGAAAACAATCATATAGTTTAGAAGTAAAAAAAGAGATGTTCAAGCACGCCTACGACAGCTTCAAATCTTGGCATAACAAAGTATATTTTTACCTTTGTATGGAAGACCATAGTTTATGGAAAGAGGTATTTGGTTTTGAATATTCGAGCAATAATCAATTTGAAGATTTTATGATAAGTAAATATAAGGACAAAATATGCAAAAAGCAATAGT
>CAYUNC010000029.1:0-12510 GCA_964445915.1 uncultured Arcobacter sp. | reverse complement strand
CTCTTTGTCAAGGGTTTTTTATTAATTATTGCTTAAATTTTGGAATTCTTTTTTTATCTTGTGGTTTTATGGTCTTTAAGCTATTAAGGATGTTTTTAATAGCTTATATTTATAGTATTTTATTTGTAATTTATCACTATTTTATCATCAATAAAATCAAATTCTAAACTATCTCCATCATTAATTTTATCTTCTAATATCATAGTTGCTAATTTATCTTCTACTATCTCATACAAAGCTCGTTTTAATGGTCTAGCTCCATAATCTGGGTCAAATCCAGCTTGTGCGATATATTCTTTTGCTTTTGTTGTCATAGTTAATACTATATTCTTATCTTGTAATTTTTTTACAATACTTTCAAACATAATATCAACTATACTTGTAATAGCAGTTAAATCTAACTCTTTAAACTTTACAATATCATCAAGTCTATTTATAAATTCAGGTCTAAAATATGTTTTTAGATTTTCCTCTTTTAAATTTGAAGTAAGGATAATAATTGTATTTTTAAAATCTATAGTTACACCTTTATTGTCTGTTAACCTTCCATCATCTAAAACTTGGAGTAAAATATTGAATACATCAGTATGTGCTTTTTCTATTTCATCAAAAAGTATAACACTATATGGTTTTCTTCTAACTGCTTCTGTTAATTGTCCACCCTCTTCATATCCTACATACCCTGGTGCTGAACCAATCAATCTACTAACTGATGCTTTTTCCATATATTCTGACATATCAAATCTAATCAAAGAATTTTCATTATCAAATAAAAATTTAGCTAAAGTTTTAGCAACTTGTGTTTTTCCAACTCCAGTTGCTCCTATGAATAAGAAACTTCCTATAGGACGACTTTCATCACTTAATCCAGCTTTATTTCTTTTTATTGCTCTTGCTACTGCTTTCAATGCTTCATCTTGCCCTACTACATCTTTTTTCAATACCTCTTCAACTTTTAGAATCTTTTGTTTTTCACTTGACATCATTTTATTTACAGGAATTCCTGTCCATCGAGAAACAATACTAGCAATTGCATCTTCATCTACAAAGTTTTTCAATAATGTTCCTGATTTTTGCATCTGTTCCCATTTTTGCTCATTTTGTGTAATTTGATTTTCAAGTTCTGGTATATCAGAGTATTCAATTTTAGCAACCTCTTCAAATTTACTCTCTTTTTTTAATAATATTGCTTTTGTTTTAAGCTCATCAATTTTTGTCTTTAAATTTGAAATAGCATTAAAAGTTTCTTTTTCATTTATAAACTGAACCTCTAGACCTATTTTATTTTCAGTTAGATTTGCAAGTTCTTTTTCTATCTCTTTTAACCTAATATCATTGACACTTGATATTTCCATTTTTAAAGCTTCTTTTTCAACCTCTAAAGTTGTAATTTCTCTTTTGACTTTGCTTAATATTGAAGGTTCACTCTCTATTTGCATTTTTAGTTCAGCTGAAGCTTCATCTATAAGGTCAATTGCTTTGTCTGGTAAAAATCTATCAGTTATATATCTACTACTAAGTTTTACAGCACTAACCAATGCACTATCTTTTATACTTACATTATGAAAAGTTTCAAGTTTTTCTTTTATACCTCTCATTATTTGTAGAGCTTCACTAGATGTTGGTTCACCTATATTAATAGGTTGAAATCTTCTTTGCATCGCTGTGTCTTTTTCAAAATACTTACGATACTCTTTAAGTGTAGTTGCTCCAATAGTATAAAGTTCTCCACGAGCCAATGAAGGTTTTAATATATTTGCTGCATCCATACTACCTTCACTTGCCCCTGCTCCTATAATAGTATGTATCTCATCTATAAATAGAATAATATTTTTAGCTTTTTTTACTTCATCTATAACAGACTTCAATCTATCTTCAAACTCTCCACGATACTTTGCCCCAGCAATCATTGCACTCATATCAAGAGTAACTACTCTTTTATTTAAAAGTGAAGTTGGAACATCGCCATTTACAATCTTTTGTGCCAAACCTTCAACAATAGCCGTTTTTCCAGTTCCTGGCTCACCTAATAATATAGGATTATTTTTAGTTTTTCTTATTAAAATTTGCATCATTCTTTGAATTTGCTCATCTCTTCCTATAACTAAGTCAAGTTCACCATCTATTGCTTTTTTATTTAAATCTATCCCATATTTTTCTAAAGCCTCAAGATTTTCATCACTACTTACACTTGTAATAGTAGTTCCACCTCTCATATTTTCAAGAGTTTTTTTAATTTCTGTTAAATCTAAATATTTACCTAAAATATCTTTAAATGCCTTATCTTTTAGATTTGCTATTATAAAAGTATCAACAGCAATAAATTCATCTGAATTAGCTGTCATTTGTCCTTGTGCTTTTTCCAAAGCACTTACTATCTCATTACTTATTTTAATATTTTCTTTACTTACTGATGATACTTGTGGTAGTTTTGAAGCATAACTTTTAGCTTCAAGTTCTATAGCACTTTTATCAATATTTAGTTTATTTAGTAGTTGATTTAAAATACTATTTGTATTTGTTAGCAATCCCCAAATAATATGTACCATTTGTACCTCTTGGTTTTTATTATGTAGTGCTAATGATAATGATGATTGTATAGTTTCATTTAATTGATTTGTTAGTTTTTCAAATATATTGTTTTTCATTTAAGTTCCTTTTATTTATATAAATTGGCACTCTATATGTCTGAGTGCTAAAAATAGTATATCACGATAGTTTATATTTGTCAAGTATATTTCATAATAATACAGTTTAAGGCATACATTGCTACAATATATAAATTAAAAGTAAGGCTTATAACTAAATGAAATTTAATAAAGTATATATAGAACTTACTAATATATGTGGTTTAACTTGTAGTTTCTGCCCTACAAAAGAGCTACAATCTACATCTATGACACTAGAATTCTTTGAAAATATTCTAATTCAACTTAAGCCATATACTAAAGAGATAGCTTATCATGTTTTTGGTGACCCTTTGACATTAAACAATCTTGAAAAGTATTTAGATATTTCGCATAAACATAACTTTAAAGTTCATATCACTACATCTGGATATTACTTAGATAAGTTTTCTTTAAATCTGTTTCTACATCCAGCCATTAAACAAATAAATTTTTCACTTAATAGTTTCAATAAAAATGATATGAATAAAACTTTAGAACAATACCTAAACCCAAT
This sequence comes from uncultured Arcobacter sp., assembly GCA_964445915.1. Taxonomy (GTDB): domain Bacteria; phylum Campylobacterota; class Campylobacteria; order Campylobacterales; family Arcobacteraceae; genus CAJXII01. The sequence goes on along the minus strand of CAYUNC010000029.1, from coordinate 9,327 downwards.
ACTACAGCTATGTAAACTAAAGCTTGATAAAGAAGTTCATAACTTTATCAATCTAAGACTATGGAATTTAGATACTCAAAATAGTGAACAAAACTTTAATCAGAAAGTTTTTAGCTTATTGGAGAGTTTTTTTAATATAAAAATAGATAAATCAAACAAAGAGCCATTAAGATTAGAAAATCAGATAAAACTACATTTTGATAATTATTTTCAATGGCCAAGTTTAACATCTAACCATCACAGTCATAATAGTTGCTATGGATTAAAATCACACTTTGGTATTTTAAGTTCAGGAGTTGTAGTTCCTTGCTGTTTAGATAGTTATGGAAGCATAAATTTGGGTAACTTACACACTCAAACACTAGAGGATATATTAGATTCAACAAGAGCACAAAATATTATTAATGGTTTTAAAGAGAATAAAGCTGTAGAAGAATTATGTATTAAATGCTCTTACAAAGACAAGTTTAAGAAAAATTAGTTATAATACGAAAAATTTTAAAATTACAAGGAAATATTATGGCAAGAAGATGTATGCTATCAGGAAAAGGTCCAATGAGCGGGAACAATGTAAGTCACGCAAAGAACAGAACTAGAAGAAGATTTTTACCAAACTTAAGAAGTGTTAGAATTCAACTAGAAGATGGAACAACACGAAAAATCAAAATCTGTGCTAAAGAATTAAGAACTTTAAAAAAGAATTCATAAGTACCTAAAAAATTCAAGTTTTCTCTTTCTAAAAAGAGTTTAACTTGAACTTAACTACACTGTACAATTAGTACAACAATTCAAGGAACAACCAAATGTTTAAAATATTCCCCATAAATGGTTCTATCAGTAATATTGATGGTTTTTATTGTGATGGTATAAGTGGTGGATTAAAGCCAAATAAAGCTTTAGATATGGGGTTTATTTATAGTGATACTTTATGTAAAGTTGAAGCTATATTTACACAGAATAAATTTCAAGCAGCTCCACTTAAACATTATCAATCATACAAAGACAATTTTCAAACAAATTTTATACTTATAAATTCTAAAAATGCCAATGCAATGACAGGACAAAGTGGTATTGATGATATTAATGAACTATTTAATGACTTAAAAGAGGTTCACAAAGATATTGTAAATCCAATTATGAGTAGTACAGGTGTAATTGGTGTTCCTCTTCCTACAGATAAGATTTTTGATAGTGCTATAAAATTTAAACTTAACAATAAAAATGGCGAAAATTTATCTAAAGCTATTATGACAACAGATAGTTATCCTAAAAGTTGTTTATATGAAGTGATACTAGAAGATAAAACAACTTTTAAAATAGGTGCAATTAGTAAAGGTGCTGGTATGATAAATCCAAATCTAGCAACAATGCTTTGTTTTATATGTACTGATGCAAAAATTCCAAAAAAAGATATGAAAGAGCTACTATTAGAAAATACTCATACTACTTTTAATGCGATAAGTGTAGATGGTGATACTTCTACAAATGATACAGTTATGTTACTTTCAAATAACAAATCAAATACATATAATAAAGAAGCTTTTAGAGAGGCTTTACGATTAGTTATGAATGATATGGCAATGATGATGGTAAGTGATGGAGAAGGTGCTCAGAAAAGTGTTGCTTTTGAGATAATAGGTGCTTCAAGCAATGATGATGCTGAAGTTATAGCAAAATCATTATCAAATTCACTTTTAGTTAAAACAGCACTATTTGGCGAAGACCCAAACTGGGGAAGAATTGCATCTACTATTGGTGCATCAGGTGCCTCTTGTAATGAAGAAACTTTAAGTATCACTTTTGGAAATATTTGTTGTTTTGATAAAGGGCAAATATTATTTGATAAACAAACAGAAGATAAGGCTTCAGAAGTTTTAAAACAAAAGAGTTTTAAGATTATTTGTGATTTAAGGCTAGGAGATGGTAAGTTTACTGCTTATGGTTGTGATTTAGGTTATGACTATGTTAAAATAAATGCTGATTATAGAACATAATTTAAGTAACTATTTGATACAATACCAAACTATAAAATAATAAAAGGACACTAAATGTTTCATGAATATAGAGAAGAAGTAACAGAGTTAAAAACAACAAATGCACACTTTAAAAAAGTATTTGATAAGCACAATGATTTACATGATAAAATAGATAGAGCAGAAGATGGTGGTATGGATCATATTGACCATATTGAAATTGAGAAAATGAAAAAAGCAAGATTAAAGTTAAAAGATGAAGCTTTTGCTATGATTATGGATTATAGAAAATCTAAATAGTTTATATTTAAATTATTATAATAAAAAGGTTAGAATATATTTTCTAACCTTTTTTTATAGTCTAAAATACTTAAAATGACACTTGAAACTAAAATAAAACAACTACCAACAGATGCTGGCGTATATCAATACTTTGATGTAGATGGCAAACTTTTATATATTGGTAAGGCTAAACACCTTAAAAATAGAGTTAAAAGCTACTTTAAATTTACCCCTACTCTTGCTCCATCAGATAGACTTAGTGGTCGTATCTATAAGATGATTAGTGAAGTTGATAAGCTTGACTATATAGTTGTAAATAATGAGAACGATGCTCTAATACTAGAAAACTCACTTATAAAGCAATTAAAACCCAAATATAATATTTTACTTCGTGATGATAAAACATACCCATATATTTATATTGATTATTCAGATGATTTTCCTAGATTAGAGATTACTAGAAAGGTTTTAAAAGGTAAAGGTATTAAATATTTTGGTCCATATAGTATAGGTGCTAGAGATATGATTGATAGTATTTACGAAATCATACCACTTGTACAGAAGAAATCTTGCATAAAAGGTGGTAAAGCTTGCTTATTTCATCAAATGGGTAAATGTCTAGCACCTTGTGAACAAAAGGTCACCAAAGAGGAGTATGCTAAGCTAATAACACAAGCAATAGATTTTATTCAAAATAAATCATCACTTATTACAAAATTAAATGAAAAAATGGTAATTCTTAGTGAACAAATGAGGTTTGAGGATGCAATGGTATTGAGAGATAGAGTAAAGACTATCCAGAAATCACATATTAAATCAACTCTAGACTTTGCTAAAGATGAAGATTATGACCTTTTTGCAGTTAAAATTGGTACTTCACGAGCTGTAGTTGTAAAAATGTTTATTCGAGCAGGTAAATTAATATCTACAAATCATAATTATATTAATATTACTAAAGATTTAGAAGCTACAGAAGATATATCTAAACTACAAGAACAAATTTATAAAAGTGCTATTGTTGGGTACTATTCAAATACTTTACCTTTTATTCCAGCAAATATTTTAATAGATATTCAACTTGAAGAAAGTAAAGATTTAGAACAATTTATTAGCAATATTTACAATAAAAAAGTATCATTTATAGTTCCTAAAATTGGGATTAAAAAACAATTATTAGAAGTAGCATTTAAAAATTGTGTAGAACTATTAAAGATAGATAAGGATAATACAAATCCTGTTAATGAAGATATTAAAGAACTATTTGACTTATACAAAACACCTCTTAGATTTGAATGCTTTGATAACTCTCATATGATGGGACAAGCTACTGTTGGAGCAATGGTTGTATGGGATAATAATCAATTTACCAAAGAGGATTATCGTTTATACAATTTGGATGCATGTGATGAATATGCACAAATGAGAGAAGTATTAAGTAGAAGGGTTGCTAGATTTGACGAGAATCCTCCTCCTGATATGTGGATAATTGATGGTGGTCTTACATTATTAAAACTTGCAAATGACATTTGTCAAAGTATGGGAGTAACTTTAGATATGGTTGCTATTTCAAAAGAGAAAGTTAATGCTAAAGCAAATAGATCAAAAGGTAGTGCTAGAGATATATTATATACTTTAGATAAAAGATATAAACTTGAGCCTAGTGATAAAAGATTACACTTTATACAAAAACAGCGAGATGAAGCACATAGATGTGCCATAGGCTTCCATAAAAAGAAAAAACGACAAGAGGATAAGCAAATATCACTTTTGGAGATTAAGGGTATCGGAAAAGCTAAAGTTAAAAAACTATTAAATTACTTTGGAACTTTTGATGCAGTTAAAAATGCAAATATAAATAATTTAGAACAAATACTTAACAAAACAGATAGCACCCTGATATTTACTCATTTCAATGAAAAAAGTGATAATAATTCAAAATAAATCTTAAATTTCGCTGATACTAAAATATACACTTAGGCACATCATTTTCACATAATATTTAATAATTTTAGATAGCTAGATTATATCGGCTTTGTAGCTAATATTTATTTAAAAATAAATACTTAATATTAGATAAAAATTAATTTTAAAACTACCTAAAGAGCAGTATTAATCGTGCATTAATAGTGAATTTATAAATTTGATAAATATAATTATTTTAGATAATTTTAGTTCTAAATAAAATTAGAATATAAACTAAAAGCTTGATAAATATAGTAACTTAGGGGGATTGGATAATTCTATGTGCCAAACTTTATTTTGTAAATATATGTACAATATAGTTAAACAAAGGGCTTAAGAAAGAATGATAATTTTATTGGTAATTTTATTGAAAATTAGGGAAATTTGTGTGAGTTTAGGAGAAGCCTAAGAAGTTGACTTCTTAGACTACATTATTAAGATATTTTATTAAGCTATATTTTAAGCTATATTTTGTTGAGCTTCAACATCTTCTCTAATATGTCTTTTCTTAACATAATTATTTAATCCTATATGATTATTGTAACCAAGAATTTTTGCTATTTTTCTTACACTTAGTCCAAGACCTAATAACTCTTCAATTTTATCTCTTTGTAGATCAAATTTAGATTTCTGGATAGTACCTTTTGGTTTACCAAGGTTAACACCATCAAGTTTCTTTGCAGTTAATGCTTCTTTTGTTCTAAGGCTCATTAAATCTTTTTCTAAAGATATAGTCATACCTATCATACCAAGAACCATTTTAGTAAGCATATCATCTTTGTCAACTAAGTCAAGGTTTTGTTTAATACTGATAATTCTAACATCATTATCTAGCAAATGCTTTATCATATTTAAGATACTAGCAGTAGTTCTACCAAATACATTGATATCATTTACTAAAATAGTACAACCTTTTGTACAATCCTTTAATAATGCTAAGATATTCTCCTCTTCATTAGGTAAACTAATTGATACCTTAATACTATCAGTAAGCTCTAGACTATTTTTAATTAGATATTCTCTAATACCATCTATTTGTAACTGTGTATACGCCTCATTGTTTGTATTTACTCTTATAAAACTAACTAACTTTTTCATTTTTCTCTCCTATGTTTATCTGTATAATCGATAAAGAAATAATAGTACATTTTGTATAAAATTCTCTTTAATTCTTACTCAAAATAGTACAACATCTTAACTTAAACTAATATTAAGAATTGTCTAAACTATAAATAATTTTATAATTTAATACTAATACAAGTTGGTTAATAAAAAATAATTTAATTAATCAAATTGTATAATCTAAATATTATAACTGATACAGAATGTTATACTATATTAACTTAAACTAAGATTAAGAAATGAATAATATTTATATTAATTCTTAATATAATTTAAGTTTTACCCTTGATTTGTTAAAATAGACTCTATATAAGGATTAAAATATGAAATTAGTTGTTGCTATTACTGGTGCTAGTGGTGTTGAGCTTGGATTGAAGTTTCTTCAGCATATACCTGATGATATAGAGGTATTTGCAGTGTTATCAAATAGTGCAAAACATACTTTAGCACTAGAAAACAACATTGCACTTCCTAGTATTAGTAATATCTCATACTATGATGATAGTTCTTTAGAAGCTTGTATATCTTCTGGTTCATTTCAAACAGATGCTATGATAATTTTACCATGTAGTATGAATACACTAGCAAAATGTACTGTAGGTATAAGCGATACATTAATCACAAGAGTTTTTAGCGTAATGCTAAAAGAGAAACGAACAGTTGTAATAGCACCACGAGAGATGCCATATAATACTATTCAATTAGAAAATATGACTAAATTATCATCTATGGGTGTTGCTATTGCCCCACCTGTACTTGGGTATTATTCAAAACAACAAACTTTAGAAGATATGGAAAAATTTATGATTGGTAAGTGGTTTGACTTATTAGATATTGAAAATAACTTATATAATAGATGGGGAGATAAACAATAAAATGAAAAGAGCAATTTATAGTGGTACTTTTGACCCTATTACAAATGGACATATTGATATTGTTAAACGCGCATTGAAAGTATTTGATGAAGTTGTAATTGGTATTGCTAACTCAGATGCTAAGAAACCAATGTTTAATATAGAAAAAAGAGTTGAATTAGCAAGAATAGCTACAAATGATTTAGAAAATGTAAAAGTTGAAGCTTTTAATACTCTACTTGTAGATTTTGCACAACAGCAACGAATCACTCATATTGTAAGAGGTTTAAGAGCTGTTAGTGATTTTGAATTTGAATTACAAATGGGTTATGCTAACTCATCATTGGATAAAGAGCTTGAAACTATATATTTTATGCCAACTTTAGAAAATGCATTTGTAAGTTCATCAATAGTTAGAGAACTTATAAAGTTTGATGGTAATTTTAGTCATCTTGTACCAGATGCGATTTTAAAGGAACTAAAGTAATGTATATAGTAATAGAAGGGATAGATACAGCAGGTAAATCTACTCAGCTGAATATTTTAAAACAACAATATCCAAGTGCAGTATTTACAAAAGAGCCTGGAGCAACTGAAATAGGACAAGAGTTAAGACAAATGGTTTTATCTGGACGAGCAAAATCAAAACTAGCAGAGATGTTTATCTTTTTAGCAGATAGAGCAGAACATATTGAAGAGGTAGTTATACCAAACAAAGATAACATAGTAATAAGTGATAGAAGTCTAATAAGTGGAATAGCCTATGCTAAAGATATTCCTGTAGAGCTTGTGACATCATTAAACTTAATGGCAACAAACAATACTCTACCTTCTCATGTTATATTGTTAGAGTTAAGCCGTGAAGAGCTAACACATAGATTGAGTCAAAAAGAAAATGATAGTATTGAATCTAGGGGAATTGATTATTTATTAGATATTCAAGATAGACTTAAAGAATCAATTGAGATGCTTGATTTAAATTATATCTTTATAGATGCTAGTAAACCAATAGATGAGATAGCACAAGAAATTAAAGAGTTTTTATAAAATAACAATGCAACTACTTGATCCTGAAAATAAAATATATCTTTTAGAGGAGAAAAGTTTTGATTTTCCTACATTAGATATGATGGAAGATGATTTGGTATGTGTTGGTGGAGACTTTCATCCACAAAGAATCATTAAAGCATATCAAAATGGTTTATTCCCTTGGTACATAGATGAAAACAACTACATTCATTGGTTTAGTCCTAAAAAACGGATGGTTTTAAAGCCTGATGAGTTTAAAGTATCAAAAAGCTTAAAAAGAACAATAAAAAATAAAAACTTTATAATAAAATCAAATGAAAATTTTGAAGATGTTATTAGAAATTGTGCTAATATAAAAAGAAAAGAAGAAGAGAAAAGCTGGATAGATGATAACTTTATAGATGCTTATTGCTATTTGTTTGAACTAAATTATGCTTTTAGTATAGAGTGTTATTTAGATGATGAATTAGTTGGTGGTTTGTATGGGCTTATGATTGGTAATGTTTTTTGTGGCGAAAGTATGTTTAGCAAAGTCCCTGATGCTTCTAAAGTTGTCTTTTATCATCTATGTCAACAAGCACAAGAAAATGGAATTGAACTAATAGATTGTCAAGTGTACAATGACCACTTAGCTTCTTTAGGTGCTTACGAAATAAGCCGTGAAGAGTATTTTAAAATTTTAAAAAAGGATTGAAAATGGATATATTTATCATATTGAGTGTTGTTTTTACAATAGTAAGTATTTTATTATTTATAAAAAATAAAAATCAAATGAAACAAATCTTAGAAATAAACGAAACAAATCAAACAAATGAGATACTGTTGGCTAAATATAGTGAACAAATCAATAATCTTACAAATAAAGAGTTAGAGTTAAAACAAACAGTAACTACACTAACAAATGACAACAAAGAACTACAGCAAGAACTAAACAACAACAGTGCAACAATCTCACAGCTTCAAACACAACTAGAAGAGCAACACAAAGCTATGGAAGAAAAAATAAGCCTTCTACAAAATAGTGAAGAGAAATTAAAAATAGAATTTGAAAACCTAGCAAATAAGATATTTGATAATAATAGTAAGAAATTTACAGAACAAAATAAAGAGAGTTTGGGACATATTTTAAATCCTATGAAACAACAACTAACTGACTTCAAAAAGAAAGTTGAAGATGTATATGATAAAGATGTAAAAGACAGAAGCGACATAAGTGCGGAACTAAAACTCTTGAAAGAGCTAAATCAAAAGATGACAACTGAAGCTTCAAATCTTACAAATGCATTGAAAGGTGACAATAAAAAGCAAGGTATCTGGGGTGAGATGGTGCTTGAGAATGTATTGGAAAGCTCAGGATTGAGATTGGGTCATGAGTACAATCAGGAAGTAAGCATAAGAGATGATGAAGACAAACTATATCGTCCTGATGTTATAGTAAACCTACCAGACAATAGACATATAATAATAGATGCGAAAACATCACTAAATGCTTACAATGAATATATGTCATCAACAGATGATACACAAAAACAGATACATATAAAAAATCATCTAAAATCTATAAAAGAACATATAAAAGGTTTGAGTGCTAAAAAATACGAAAATCTACCAACGATAAATAGTTTAGATTTTATTTTTATGTTTGTACCTATTGAGAGTGCTTTACTTTTAGCACTTGAAAATGATGTAAATCTTTATGATGAAGCATTTAAACAAAAGATTATACTGGTTAGCCCTACTACACTTTTGGTTGCTTTAAGAGCAGTTGAGAACACTTGGAGATATGAACGACAAGCCCAAAGTATAGTTGATGTATATAAAAGAGCAGAAGAGTTATATAAAAAGTTCAACGGATTTGTAGAGGACTTAACAAAAGTTGGAAAAGGACTTGAGACTGCAAACAAAAGCTACAATGATGCTTTTGATAAACTTAGTCTTGGTAATGGAAATCTTGTAAGACAAGTAACTATGCTTAAAAAAGTATCTAGCATTAAGCCTAAGAAAGAGTTGGATGATGCTTTGGTTGATGGTGCTATGATGGATAGTTTGGAATAAAGTATGTCAAATTGTCATACTTTTTAGATAAACAAAATTTTAATGCTATT
>CAYUNC010000028.1:0-12748 GCA_964445915.1 uncultured Arcobacter sp. | reverse complement strand
AGGTGTTTTAGACTCTCAAGGTAAAGCAGCACATCATACACTTGATACTGTAGGATTTGAAAAAATAGTAAAAGATGTAAGAATTGGTAAACAAATTATTATGGAACTAAATACTTCTGATGAAGCTGAAGCAAGAGATGAAGCTACTAAAATGTGTGAGCAACTTTTGGCAAATACTGTAATTGAAGATTACGAAATTATTATAGAAGCTTAATATGAACAATATAGTAGTATTACAATTTCCAGGAACTAACTGTGAGTATGATACAAAATATGCTTTTGAGATGTTAGATGCAAATGTAACAATTCTTTGGCATGAAGAAACAGTACTTCCTGCTGATACAACTTTAGTAGTAATTCCTGGTGGGTTTTCTTATGGAGATTATCTTAGAAGTGGTGCATTAGCTAAGTTTGCTCCTATTATGGAAGCAGTAAAAGCTTATGCAACAAAGGGTGGAAAAGTTTTAGGTATCTGTAATGGTTTTCAGATTTTAACTGAGACTGGACTACTTCCTGGTGCTTTAAAAAGAAATGATAACTTACACTTTATCTCTAAATATCATCATATCAAAGTTGTAAATAATGATAATGATTTTTTACAAAAGTTAGATAAAGATGAAGTTTTAAATATACCTGTAGCACATCATGATGGAAACTATTATATTGATGATGCAGGACTAAAAGAATTAAAAGAAAATAATCAAATTTTATTACAATACTGTGATGAAAATGGTAATAATGAAGTTTTAAATGGAAGTGTAGAACAAATAGCAGGAGTTTGTAACAAAGCTAAAAATGTATTTGCTCTTATGCCTCATCCAGAACGAGCAATGGAAACATTACTTGGTTGTGATGATGGTGTTAAAATGCTTCAAGGTTTTTTGAAATAATCAAGGAGATATAGGTGCATTTTTTAAAAATACTATTTGCATCTATTCTTACTTTTCTAATATTTTCAGCTTCACTAAAAGCTGATGCAACATTTATACAATCAAACAACTTATATTTAAAATATACTAGCTATCCTGAATTAGTATATTCTCAACAAAGATTTACAGTAAAACTTGAAGCTATAATCTTAATAGATGTAGATGAATATACAGATATAGTAACAACACTTTATGATGAAAAGAATATTGAGTTATCAAAGCAAGAGATTGTTTGGATAGAAAAAGCTGAGGGGGAAGGATATACTGCAAATATAACTTTCAAAGCATACAATAAAGCTTTTACTTTACCAACTATCAAATTAACAATAATGGAAGATGATGAAGAAGTTGATTCAGTTAGTGCCAATCCTCCAGAAATAAAGATACATAAAATAGCTATAAATCAAGATAAATTTTCTCAAATTATTGCTGATAAATTAGAAATAAGAAGTGTAAAAACAAAGCAATTAAATAATGAAATGCTAATGTCAACAATCCATATAGAAGCTATAAATGGAAATCTTGAAGAGTTTTATCTAAAAAAGTTTAAAGAACAAAATATTATAGAATTTGACAATAACTATTTATCTCAATCACTTTATTATTCTGTTGTTTTCCCAAAATATATAAAAGAGATAAACTTTGATTATTACAATCCTATACTTGCAGAGTTTATAAATGTACAGTTGCCTATTTTTCTAGAAGAAGATTTAGTTAGCACACAAACTGATTTAAATCCATATGATAATAGTATGTTGTTGTATAAACAAATTGCACTATTTGTATTAATTTTAATATTTGTATTGATATATCTTAAAAATCGTTCTAAATTAGCTATTACATTTGCAATATTATTTGCTATTCCTTGGATAAGCTTGATGTTGCCAAATAGTATAATAGACATTTCAAAAGGTACAAAAGTATATATATTGCCAACTACAACATCAACAGTATATAAAATATTAGAAAAAAGACAAGAGGTAGAAGTTTTAATTAAACAAGAAAAGTTTATAAAAGTTTTATTTCAAAATAAACATATAGGGTGGATAAAGAGAAATGATATTTAGTAAAATAAGAGCTATATTTACAATTATTCAAATGGCAATTACTGTTACTGTTACAATAATTTTTATGTATATTTTTAATAAACATAATAGAAAAGTAAGACAAATATGGGGTAAAATCCAAATGACTTTACTTGGTATCACTTTAGATATAAAAGGTGAAATTGACCCAAATGCAACAATGCAAGTTATGAATCACCAAGCATTACTTGATATTATATTATTTGAATATTTACACCCTAAAAATTTGGCTTGGGTAGCTAAAAAAGAGATTGCTGATATTCCTTGGTTTGGACATATTTTAAAAGCACCAAAAATGATTATTATTGAAAGAGAAAATAAAAGTAGTTTAGTTCAGCTTATAAAAGATGCTAAGAATAGATTAGAAGATGATAGACCTATTGCTATTTTTCCAGAAGGTACACGATCAAAAGGTAAAAAGTTATTGAAGTTTAAAGCTGGTGCAAAACTTGTAGCAGAAAAATATAGTCTTCTTGTTCAACCTGTTGTTGTTATAGGAACTAGAGATATTTTAGATTCACAAAATTTAATACAAAAAAGTGGTACAGTTAAAATTATATATCTGCCTAGCGTTCAAGCAATAAGAAAAACTAACTGGTATGAAGAAGTTGAAGAAAGTATGAATAAAGTTTTTAATGAAGAGATAAAGTTAATAAATAATGCAAATTAGTTGGCAGTTACTCTTAGCAGTAGGAAGTGGTGGTTTTTTAGGAGCTATTAGTAGATTTTATGCCAATATTGTGGTATCTAAGAATTTTCCACATGAGATACCTTTGGCAACATTGAGTGTAAATATTATTGGTAGTTTCTTAATAGGTATTTTAATAGCTTTATTTTTACATATTACTCCATCTGAAACTTTAAAAGTATTTTTAATTACTGGTTTTTTAGGTGGATTGACAACTTATAGTACATTTGCTATTGAAAGTTTCTTTTTACTAAATAATTCTTTAATGTATGGGATGTTAAATATAGTTTTAAATTTAGTTGGATCTATATTATTTGCAGGTCTTGGCTTTAAGTTGATGAAGTATTTTATCTAATACTTTATCAAACTCTTAACTGATAAGTTATATCTCCAGCACCTACACCTAAAATAATTCCACTATTTATAGTTCTTAATATTTTATTATCTTTTATCAGATTTATGTATCCTGTATATGGTTCTACTTTATCTGCAAATGTTAAATTATAATGTTGAAATTCTTTAGCAAAATCAATATCTAAAATAGGTTCAGCAACAGTCCAAACAGGTAAAATAATTAATTCATCACAACCTTCAAAACATTTTTTAAATGCTTCAAGATTATCTTGTGTTCTACTATATTTGTGTGGTTGCCAGATGATTGTTTTGTGTTTGATTTGTTTTAAATTTGTATATAATTCTACAGATTCTAAAGTTGCTTTTATCTCTGTTGGGTGATGTGCATAATCATCTATGATAATCAACTCATCAGTTTTTTGAACAATATCAAATCTTTTCTTGATACCTTTATATGTTGCTAAATTTTCTCGTATCGTGTCTAAATCAATAGTTTCTAGTGCCGTTATTATTGCCATAGAAGCATCAAAAGCAATATGATTCCCAAATCCCCAAACTTCAAAAACACCATAATCTTTTAATTCAAATCTAGTATGAGGTTCATCATCTTTAAGAAAGAATTCACAATTTTTTATATCCTTACTTGGATATAATCTAATAGCTTCACCCTCATAATCTTTCAAGAAATCATCTTCAGCATTTATAACTCTAAGCTTTGCAATATCTAAAAATATTTTATAAGCTTTATAAAATCTCTCCTCATCATAGTTATAATATTCCATATGTTCAGGCTCTGTATTTAAAACTATTGAACAATATGGATTTGATAACATAAAACTCTCATCACTCTCATCAGCTTCAAATGCTAGAACTTTATCAACATATCTAAAGTTAGAATCAAACTCTTTACTAATAGCCCCTATTAAAGCAGAACTTTGCATAATAGAACTTAGCATAGCAGTAGTTGTACTTTTTCCGTGAGCAGCACATATATTGTAGTTTTGTGTATCTTTTAATATAATTGGTAAAGCATCTTTTCTTGATAATATTGTAAGATTTTGTTTTTCAGCTTCCATTCGTTCAGTATTTGTATGTGTCACTGCAGCACTAAAAATAACTAAATCTTGACCATTAATAGACTCTGCACTTTGAGGAATATTTACTAAAATACCTTCCTCTTCAAGTTTTTTAGTTATTGGAGTTGATTTTATATCACTTCCACTTACTGTATGTCCAGTATATTGTAAAAATCTAGCTAAAGCAGATAGTCCAATACCACCAACTCCTATAAAATGTATTCTCATTAACCTAACATATGCCCCAATTCATCTAAAATATTACCTAAAACTTCTTTATTTTCATTGATATATTCTTTTGTATCAACTTTAAAATTAATGATAAAGTATCCATATATTTCATCATCTTCTAGCTGGTCTTTAGATACTAATTTATCATAGAACTCATCCATATCAGACTCTTTAGCACAAGCAATTAATTTCATTTTTATAGCACTTGCAAGTTTTTTATCTTCTGTAATTCTAGATAAAATAAAAAATAATTCTTTTGCACCTTGAAAGTTATTATTGCTCCATTTTTCAATAGCATGTTCATATACTGCACGAACTAAATATATATCATCATTTTCTAGGCTTAACTTACCACCTTCATTTAATCTATCTTCAATATGTTCAAAAGCAACTTTTAAAATAGTTTCATATACCTTATTTATTCTACTTTCATCTAAATCTAAAATTAATAAATTATCTAAAACTTCATATAAAATCTCTAAATTCCCAGATTCCATAGCTTCTGATTCTCTAGTTTCTAAGTATCCTAAAAACTCTGGATTTGTTCTAGCATCATCTAGTTCTTTACTATTCATTTATTTTCCTATATTGATATATTGTTTATTTATTATAATAACATAATTTGAGTTTACACATTATAAAACATATTCTTTAAACTTACAACCTCTATGTTTATAAGAATCAAATTGGTCAAGTGATGCAGCTGCTGGAGATAACATAGCAATAAAAGATGGGTCGTTGTAAACTTTATCAATATCTTCTACTGCTTTTTCAAGAGTATTTGAAATATTACATTTTAAATCATATTTTGCTGATAACTCTTCTAATCTTATGGCATTTGAACCAATTGAAAATATTTGAATATTATATTTTATAAGCTCTTCAAATAGTGGAGTTAGATTTGCACCCTTATCATCGCCACCTAAAATTAATAATATATTTTTATTTTTATAACTTTTTAGTGCTTGAATAGTAGCATCAATATTTGTAGCTTTGCTATCATCTATCCAAACTCTTTTTTTGGTATCTTCAAACTCTTCAAGTTTATGTGCATCTTGAACAAAGCTATTTATTTTGTCATAATCTATCTCATTAAATAATATCTTTTTTGTTACAAGCGCTAAAAGTGCATCTAATAAAAAAGGTTCTTTAAAATTGATTTTATTGTTTTCAATTCCAAACTCTTTTGCCAAACTTTTGGAGTCTTCATATGTAACAATCTTGCCTAAAGTCTTATAGTCTTTATATTTTGCAGGGACTATTGCAATATCATCACTTTGTAAGTTTTCCAAAGGTTTTAGTTTTGCTTTTTCATACTCTTCAAAATTCCCATGCCAAGATATATGGTCTTCACTAATAGGGAGTAAAATATATAAATTTGGCTTTGCTTTTGAAGTATAATGCAGAGTAAATGATGAAGTTTCAAGTATCCATATCTTTGCAGTTGTATCCATCAAAGCTATTGGAAGTCCAATATTTCCACCACAAATACTCCCTTTATCTTCTAGTAGATGTTGAAGCATTTGTGTTGTTGTTGTTTTTCCATTTGTTCCACTTATCCAGATATTGTAAGGCATAACATCTTTGAATAAATCATAATCACTTATTTGGTTTTTTGTATTTTTTACTAATTGATTATGTGGTGGAATACCTGGACTTACAACAGTTGGCTCAGAAGAATTTATATCAAAGTTTTCGCAATGATTGTCATCAAATAATAAAGCTTGTGGATATTTTTCTTGTATCGCTAGTGCTGTTTTGCCTCGCCCTAGAATTCTCATTATCTAATTTTTAGACTCATAAGTGCAACTAAGTTTGACATAAATGCAATAATCCAAAATCTTACAATGATTTTATTTTCGTGCCAACCTTTTTTCTCAAAATGATGATGAATAGGTGCCATTAAAAAAACTCTTTTTTTCCGTAGCTTATAGCTTCCAACTTGTAAAATAACAGATACAGTTTCAAGAACAAATAAAAATCCAATTATCACTAAAAGTATTTCACTTTTACCAACTATTGCCATATATCCCATAAATCCACCAATTGGTAAACTTCCACTATCTCCCATAAATACTTGAGCAGGATGTGAATTGAACCATAAAAAAGCTATTAATGCTCCTATAAAACTTGAGCCAACTATTGCTAATTCACCTACTAGTTTAATGTTTGGTAAAAGTAAGTAGCCACTTAAAATAGCATGACCAGTTATATAAACTATCAAAGATAAAGTAAAAAATGAAATAATAGATGGAACAACAGCTAAGCCATCAAGTCCATCTGTAAGATTAACTGCATTTGATGAAGCAACCATAACTAATACCCAAAAAATAATAGCATAAAATCCCATATCAAAAATAGGGAATTTGTAAAAAGGAACAAATAAAGTTGTGGTATGATTAGCATAATACAATGCTCCAATAACAGCAAATGATGCAAGTGATTGATAAACTAATTTCATTCTAGCACTTAGACCAGCACTGTTTTCAGCATTTGTAATCTTTGCTAAATCATCTTTAATTCCAATAACACTAAATAAACCAATAATAAGTAAAGCACCTACAATATAAGGATTGTTTAGTTTTGCTGTTAATAATGTAGCAATTAAAGTAGTGAATACAAAAATAACTCCACCCATAGTAGGAGTTCCACTTTTTGCTTGGTGTCCATCTGGTGCTAATTCGTATATTGGTTGATGTGCTTGTTTGTTTTTTGCCCATTTTAAAAACTTTGGCATAAGATACATAGTAAGAAGAAATGCAACAAAAAAACCAATACCAGCTCGTATAGAGATGTATTGAAAAATATTAATATCTAAATGTCTATAAAACCAATAAAACAATATGAAACCTTTTTATAATTATAATTGGGATTATATCTAAAATATCATTAAGTATTAAGTAGTGTTTTTATCTTTTGTTCATCTAAAATATCAGATGAGTATTTAACAATAATTATATTTTCTGTATTGTTAATATACCACTCTTTACAACCTTCAAGATTATCTAGTTTAGAATAATTATTTTCATTTGTTTCTGATATATTGATATAGGCATTTTGAACTTTCTTTGGATTTGGTAGAGTTAGAATAAGAGCTAACCAAGCAATAGAAACAGCAACTATAAACATAGAAATATCAGTCAAGCTTTGTAAAAAACTTCCATCAATCTCTTTGAAATATAAACCACCAACAAAACCACCTATAAATGTTCCAAGGTAACCAAATGAATTAAATACACCTAATACTTTACCTTTTTCATGAACTTTTGTA
Source organism: uncultured Arcobacter sp. (assembly GCA_964445915.1). Taxonomy (GTDB): domain Bacteria; phylum Campylobacterota; class Campylobacteria; order Campylobacterales; family Arcobacteraceae; genus CAJXII01. Next base: position 5,114 of record CAYUNC010000028.1, on the reverse strand, counting down.
TATCTAGTAGTTAAACTTTGCATAATAGGTTCGTGCATATTAAAACCAATGAAAAATACAATAATACCAACTAAAAATAATGTCTCATCATTTGCATTTCCAATTAAATAATAAGAGATAGCAAAAAATACAATTCCAATAAGTAAAACCTCTTTAAACTTACCTTTCTTTTCAGCAAGTATAGCAGCAGGTGCCATTGCAAATATTCCAGCAACCATAGCAGGAAGATATATTTTCCATAAATCAACCAACTCCCAACCATAACTTCGTGTTAAAATAATAGGTATCATCATAAAAGCAAAAGTCATCATACCTTTTTGTAAAAAGTTTGTAATATTCATTTTGAAAAGTTCAGGATTTTTTAAAAACTCTATCTTACTTTTATCGTGATAAGTATGAGTAACTTGTGGAGGATTTGGTACATATTTAACTAAAACATAAATAGATAATAAAGCTAAAAAAGCAGTAAGATAAAATAAAGAATTTATACCAAAAAAAGCTCCAATAGTAGGACCTGCAATCATAGCAAGTGCAAAACTCATAGCAATCATTCCACCCATAATAGCCATAGCTTTTGATCTTTGTTCTTCTCTAACTATATCACTAATCATAGCAGTAACAACAGCACCAATAGCACCAGCACCTTGTAAAAATCTACCTAAAAGTAATCCTAATATATCAACAGAAATTGCACAAACAACAGAACCAATAGCAAAAAGTAAAAGACCTACAATAATAGTACCTTTTCTTCCAAGTTTATCACTCATAATTCCAAAAGGAACTTGAAATATCATTTGAGTTACAGCATAACCACCTATTACAATTCCTACTAAAGTAGGGCTAGAACCTGGTAAACTTAAGGCATAAACAGAGATAACTGGTAAGACTACAAAAAGTCCGAAAAATCGTAAAGCGATGATAGCACTAAGTGGTGCAATTGATTTAAACATTTAATTTCCTATATTGTGTTAAAATGAAGAATATTATACTAAAGATAGGTTGAAAGTTTATGAAGATTATTATTGCATCAGGAAATAAAGGTAAGATTAAGGAATTTAAGGCGATTCTGCCTGATGATGAAGTGTTGGCTTATAAAGAAATTATGGAAGAATTTGAGATAGTTGAAGATGGAAATACTTATGCTAAAAATGCAATAATAAAAGCAAAAGCTATCTATGAAAAACTTGAAAATAAAAAAGATGTTATGGTAATATCTGATGATAGTGGAATAAGTGTTCCTATTTTAAACAACGAACCAAATATTTATAGTGCTAGATATGCTGGAGTTGATGCTACAGATAAACAAAATAATGAAAAACTAATCTCAAAACTAAAAGATAAAAATATCAAAAAAACACCTGCTTATTATACTGCTTGTATTGCTTTGATTTACAACGACAAGACTTATACTGTTCATGGTTGGATGTATGGAGAAGTTTTAAATCAGGAGATAGGAGATGGTGGTTTTGGATATGACCCATTATTTATTCCAAGTGGTTATGATAAAACTTTAGGGGAACTTGATGATAAAATTAAACAGCAATTTAGTCATAGAAGTAAAGCTTTGGAACTATTGGGGTATATTTTAAAAGTGATTATTAAATGATAAATCTAAATATTAAAATAGAAGAACTATTGTCTCAAAATGCAAATGATTTTGAGATAGCAAAAGTTATAAAATTGTCTATAAAAGAATATTTAGATTCTTTGGATGATATTTTTAATCAATCTCAAGGTAAAGATTTTTTTGTAAAACATACAAAAAGAATAGATGGTTTTATTCAAGTAATTTATAAATATCTTTTGCGAAAACATTTTGGTAACTATATGCCTATGAGCAATTCAATTCCACTAACTTTAATAGCACTAGGTAGCTATGGTAGAGAGCAACTTTGTGTTTATAGTGATATTGATATTATGATTATATATGAAGAAGTTAATGGATTTAATATTAAACCTATTATGGAAGAGTTTATGATTTTGGCTTGGGATAGTGGGCTAAAATTAGGTTCAAGAGTTCATGAAATAAAAGAGATAGAGGAAGCTGTAAAGGAAGATATAACTATAAAAACATCTATTTTAGAGTCAAGGTTAATTTATGGTTCTAAGCATCTTTGGTATTATTTCCAAAATAAACTTCAAAATATTAGAAAGTTTGAACAAAAAGAATTTGTACTAGAAAAACTTTTAGAACATAAAAAAAGACTTCTAAAAAACCCACTTTCAATGCAACCAAATATAAAAGATGGATATGGTGGTATGAGAGAATCAAATATGTTGTTTTGGATAGCAAATATTACTTATGGAGTTTCAAATACAAAAGAATTAAGTGGTGTTGTATTTAGTGAAGATGAATATAAAAACTATAGAATTGCTTTAGAGTTTATATTTAAAATACGGAATGCCTTACACTTATGTGCTTCAAAAAAATTAGATGTTGTAAACTTTGATGTTATTGGTGAATTAAGCAATAGGTTAGGTTTCAAAGATACAAAGAAAATAGTAAAAGAGCGACACCTTATGTCTAAGCTTTTTGCCTCATTACATACTATTCATAGATTTACATCAACAATGATTAAAAAAATATCACGACAATATCTATTTGAAAAACAAAATATTAAAAAACTTAAACAATATAGAGTAAAAAAAGATTTATATATTTGTGATAATAAAGTGTATTGTTCATTTTCAAGAAAAGTTTTGACTTTAGATAAGTTTATTCAAGAGCTTATATCTTTGCCAAGTACGATTATTGAATTTGATAATTCATATCAATATTTTGTATCAAAGACAATCCAGCCATCTTCTTTAAATCAAAGTACAAAGAAAAATATAATTTTACTATTTCAGAAAGAAAATATAAGCCCTTTAATAAAATTAATCTACAATAGTCAACTTTTAAGAGTTATTTTACCATCACTTAAAAAGATTATAAATCAACCTCAATTTGATGGTTATCATATCCACCCTGTAGATATTCATAGTATTAAAGCATTGTGGTGTTTAGAAAATATAAAAGATACTTTTGTAGAAAATTTATATAGTTCTTTAGATAAAAAAGAACAAAGTTTATTAAAAATATTAATACTTTTTCATGATAGTGGAAAAGGGAGAGGGAAAGACCATCATATTGTAGGTGAGCAGTTATTTAGAAAGTTTTCCAAGTCATTTAATATTGATGAAAAGAGTATTGCAACAGGCTGTAAAATCATAAGACACCATAATATGATGAGTAAAATAGCAACTACAGAAGATATATATTCTCAAAATATAATTTTACATTTTACTGGACTTTTAGGAAATCAAATGATTTTAAAATTATTATATGTTTTAACTTATGCAGATATAAGTGCTGTTGGTGAAAATATATATTCTAGTAGTACAGCTTCTTTATTAAGAGAGTTATTTTTACAATCACTTCCTGCATTTGACAACAAAGAGTTGTTAAAAGATAGTAGTCGTAGAGTAGCAAAAGAAAAAGCTATTGGTAATACAGCTTTATTTAAAGAACAGTCAAAACTTATAAAAAAGAAGATTTTGTCAATCTCATCAAATCAATTATTTATAAAATATAAATCACTTGATATAGTTAAAATATCTTTATATGCGAAAGATATAACTGACTTTTATTATTCAATCTCAAATGAAGGCATACTAACTATTAGAATCACAAGAGTAGTGCCTTTAAACTTAGGATATTTACTTGGTAAATTAAGCTTTTTAAATATTACATCAATGGGTATTTATCAGTTGTTTGATGATAAAAAGTTCTTTGAGATAATTTTTGATGATACTGTTGCACAAGAAGATTTACCATTTATAGAAGAGGTGATTCAAAACTCTTTTGATATGTCAAAAATAGTTAAGATTAAAAAGCCAATAATTTTAAAAGAAGATATTATTATTAATTGTGACCATACTATATCTTTGGCACAAATGCAAATTAAAACAAAAGACCAAAAAGGGTTATTTGGTTATATTGCTAAAGTGCTTGATGATTTTGATATAGAGATAAATAGTGCAAAAATATTCTCAAGTAAAGGGAAAGTAAATGACCTTTTTCTAATAGAAAAGAATGGAAACTTTTGTTCAAATAAAGATGATATTATCAATGCATTAAGTTTTTCAGGAAATTTATAAAATCGTTTAGTTATAATAATAAAAATATATCAAGGATAATAAATGAAAAAAATTATAGTAGCTACAGTAGCAGGATTATTACTAACAAGTAGTTTAAGTGCAGTAGAAAATAAAGTGTACGCAACAGTAAATGGTGAAAATATTACAAGTCAAAGTATTGCAGTAGCTTTAAAAGACCCGAAAGTTCAATTTTCAACATTACCAAAAGAGACACAAAAAAATGTTTTAGATAGAATAGTAGAACAAAAGCTTTTATCTCAAGAAGCTATAAAAACTGATGCTGTTAAAGACCCTATGTATTTAGAAACATTACATAATTTAAAACAAGATTTAGCACTACAAGTTTGGATGCAACAGATGAGTAAAAAAGTAAAAACAACTGAAAAAGAATTAAAAAGCTTTTATGATAAAAATAAAAAATCTTTTGATATTCCAACTCAATTAAAAGCTAGACATATTTTAGTAAAAGATGAAAAAACTGCAAAATCAATAATCAAATCTTTATCAAAAAGTAAAAAACTAAAAAATGATTTTATTGCAAAAGCAAAAACAAAATCTACAGGACCTTCAGGTGCAAATGGTGGAGATTTAGGTTGGTTTACTATGGATAAAATGGTACCAGAATTTAGTAAAGCTACAAATGCTTTAAAAGTTGGAACAATTACAAAGAAACCTGTTAAAACACAGTTTGGTTTTCATATTATATATTTAGAAGATAAAAAGAAAGCATCAAAAGCATCTTACAAAGAAGCAAAAAATCAAATTAAACAAGAAATCGGAAAACAAAAGTTTATTGAGCAAATTCAAGCTATTGTTGAAGAGTTAAAGAAAAAAGCAAAAATTACATATAAATAAAAGGTAGAAAATGGGTGCATTAGATATAGTAAAAGCTGGAGTTCTTACAGGTAGTGAAGCAAAAAAATTATTTGCATATGCAAAAGAAAATAAGTTTGCAATTCCTGCTGTAAATATTG
>CAYUNC010000027.1:0-12991 GCA_964445915.1 uncultured Arcobacter sp. | reverse complement strand
TCATCATATCAAGTTGTTCTAAAAAGTCATTAAAATTAAATTCACCTTTTTTAATTTTTCTTGTAACTTCTTTTGCTTTTTTCTCATCTATTACAGAAGCAGCTTTTTCAGCTAAACCTTCAATATCTCCAGCACCCATAAGTCTTGATACAATTCTATCAGGTAAAAATACTTCAAGGTCAGGCATCTTTTCACCAATACCTACAAATCTTAATGGAACACCAACTTGATGAGCTAAAGATATAGCAACCCCACCTTTTGTATCCCCATCAAATTTAGATAAAATTACACCATCAATACCAATCTTTTCTTTAAATGTAGTTGCTGTTTTTGTAGCATCATGTCCAGTTAAAGCATCTGCTACATAAAAAACTTCATCAGGATTAACGGCTGATTGAACATCTTTAAGTTGTCCCATTAGTTCATCATCTATTGCTAATCGTCCTGCTGTATCTATTAAAAGTACATCATAAGCACCATCAATAGCTTTTTTCTGTGCATTTTTTGCGATATTTACTGGATTTGTTTCACTCTCATCAAAATAGATATCAACTTCAATTTGTTCAGAGATTTGTTTAAGTTGTTCAACAGCAGCTAATCTTTGTAAATCAGCAGCAGCAACTAAAACTTTTTTATTTCTTTGTTTTAAATAAGTTGCTAATTTTCCCGTAGTTGTAGTTTTACCACTACCTTGAAGACCTGTCATAAGTATAGTTGTCAAAGGAGATGTATTGCTATAAACAAAACCTTGATTTCCATTTGTTGTTAAGATATTTGTTAAGCTGTCTTTTAAGGCTTTTAGGAAAGATTCTTGACCAATTCCTAGTTGTTTTGTAGTTATTTCAATATAAGATAATAAATCTTTTGTTGTTTTGTGATGAACATCAGATTTTAATAATGATTTTTTTAAATCTGTAATTGCTTTTTTTAAAGCACCAGCATCATCTTGATATCTGATTTTTCCAACAACTGATTTAAACGAACTGGTTAAACTATCAAACACAACTATATCTCCATTTTTAAAGTTTGAGATTATAGAGTAACAATACTTTATATTTGCTTAATTGATGAAATGATAAAGCCCTAGAATAAAGGCTTTCATAGAAAAAGAGATGTTTAAATTAAGATATAATTAAGCTAACTCGTATAGTTTCTGAATCTCTTGATCCCAAATACTACTATCAATTGTTTCAAGAACCAATGGAATATCATTCATTCTATCATCTTTCATAATATAAGAAAAAGCATCCCAACCAATTTCACCTTCGCCTAAACTATGATGTCTATCAACTTTAGCACCTAATGGTGGCTTAGAATCATTTATATGCATACCCATTAAAAACTCTCGCCCAACAATTTTATCAAAATCATTCCAAGTTTTATCATAAGCTTCACGAGTTCTTATATCATAACCAGCAGTAAACATATGACAAGTATCAATACAAACACCAATACGACTTTTATCTTCAACTTTATCAATAATATATGCTAAATGTTCAAATTTATATCCAAGATTTGTACCTTGTCCAGCTGTATTTTCTATTACTGCTTTTACATTTTTTGTTCTATCTAAAGCTATATTTATACTTTCTGCAATTAACTCTAAACATTCTAATTCAGCACTATAAATATGGTCTTCTATATCTGGGTCTTTTTTAGAAAACTTTTGTAAGTGGCTACCTGGATGAAAATTTAATCTATCAAGTCCTAAAATATCACATCTTTCTAACTCATCAATAAAAGCTAATCGTGACTTCATAAGTTTTTCATCTTCTGGATTCCCAAGATTTATAAGGTAACTATCATGAGGTAATATATGTTTTGGTAAAATCTTACTATCTTCAAGATTTTTAAACCAGGCATCTAAAGTTTTTGTTTCAAATGGTTTTGCATCCCATCGTTTTTGATTTTTAGTAAACATCGCAAATGCTTTTGCACCAATTGCCATAGCATTTAGTGGAGCATTTTGAACTCCACCACTAGTGCTTACATGAGCACCTACAAATTTTTGTGACATTATTATTCCTACTTTGTGAAGTTGTTAATCAAAATGGTAACCCATCTCTTTAAGACCATCTTTATTTTTACTCCAGCCTTTTTTTACTGAAACAAAAAGTTCAAGATATACTTTCTTTTGTGTTAGTTTTTCTATTTTAATACGAGCATCTTTTCCAATTCTTTTAATTGCTGCTGCTTGCTTTCCAATAATCATACCTTTTTGGCTTGACTTTTCTACAATAATAGTTGCTTTTACAACATCTATTTTTGGCTTCTCTTCAATAGCATCAATCACAACATCAGCTTCGTAAGGTATCTCATCACTAATATTTTCAAATACAGATTCTCTAATAAACTCTTTATAAATCTCTCTTAAATGAGTATCTGTTAATATCTCAGTATCAAATAAATAAGGATGTTCAGGCAAGTGCTTAACAACTTGATCTAAAATATCAGCTTTTTTACTACCTTTTTTTATAGATACAGGGATAACACACTCATATTTATCAGAGTATTTTTTATATTCATCTATTTTATCAAAAACTTCTTTTTGAGTTATGAAGTCAGTTTTTGTTAATAATAAAATATGTTTAGTATTCTTTTTATTTTTTTCCAAGAAATCTTCATAGTGACATATTTTATCAGTAACAGGTGCTAAAAATAAAATCAAATCACAATCACCCATTGCTTTTAAAGCTTCTGCTAGCATAAATTGATTTATTAGTTTTTCTTGCTCATGAAGTCCTGGAGTATCCACAAATACTATCTGGTCATCTTCATGCATAACTATTACATTTGACCTTTTTCTTGTCGCATTTGCTTTGTGCGAAACCATTGTAATCTTTTCGCCTACCAACCAGTTTAGTAGTGAGCTTTTACCAGCATTTGGTCGTCCTATTGTTGAAACATATCCACATTTATTCATTGTATTTTCTCTTCTTTATGTTATTAATTATGTAAAATCTTTTAAGATTTGTTCTTTTAGCGTATCTAATAGATGTTGTTTATTTGGGTTCTCATCTACAAGTTTATTTAAGTTAGCCAATAATGGTATAAACTTTACTTTTGCAGTTTTAGGAATAGGTTTATTGCTACTAAATGTTGATTCTAAAGCAATAAATTCTAATACTAAATCAACTTGTCCAAATAGTGCTGCATAAGTAATAGGTAGTATTCCCATATTATCTGGAATATTTTTTAGTTTAGGTTCATTTGCATCTACAAGTTTGATAATTGTTAAGTTAGAACTAGAGATACAATTGTGAAGAATAGTAAATCCGCGATTATCAGTAAGCATATAATCAAAATGTGTAACATCAAAAAGTACTCTAAATGCTTGCATATTATTTGCAGTTATTAGTTTTGAAAGCATTGTTTTACCATTTTTATCTTGTGCATTAACACTTATTTTTTTATCTACTAACATCCCTACTACTTCTCTAAAATCTTTTGGTAAAGTATCAAATGAAGACATTTTTCCTACATATCTAGAGAAAAGGTTATTTCCACGACGATTTACACTATTTATTCTTATTTTATATTTGCAATATAGTGTGAACAATGGTCTATGTCCAAAAAGTAATGATTTGAAAAATAATGGCTCATCTTCTGAAGACATAATATTAATATTAAATTCACTAATATCTAAAATCTTTTGTAAAAATATTATATATTGAGCACCTTCAGCAATAAGCTCAGTATCAATATCAGGAGAGACACGATGTATATTTTCATGTGTAAATAAAGTTAGGTCACTTATTATCTCAACAATAGTTTGGTCTGCTCTATTTTGATGAGATAAATCAGCCCCATATTGTAAAAATAAAGATGTTAAATCCCAATCTAAAACACCTCTATATACAAGCTTTGATAGAACAGATTCCTTTTCATTATTTATAAAATTAGCATCAGCTTCATGCTCTAAAAGTACTCTAGTCATACTGATAAGATGTTCTCTTCTTTCTATATCTAAAACATCGGTTGCTATAAAAACTTTTGTTATTTCCATTAGGATTGAGTTGTTGTCTTTTAGAGGAGTATTTAAGTCAAAGCCACTTTCAACAGCAACGGTAACAATATCTTCTGTCCCAATATTGTCTAAAACAACATGGAGTAAATAACTTTTTTCTTCGTTACCAAGTATAGTTGGATTTGCACCATGTTGAATTAGTTTTTTTGCTAATTCATCATTTGCAAAAACTTGCTTTAGATGTAAAATAGTTTGACCTTCTCCGTCAAGAATATTTAAATTTAAATTATCAACTGTAAGAATAATATCTATTATTTGCTCATTATTATCAATAACAGCATCAAAAATAATATTTCGACCTTTAGCATCAATATGATTTATATTTGAGCCTTTGCCATACTCCAATATAAGTTGTAAAATTTGTCTTTCACCATGTATCACTGCATCTTGTATTAAACTTCTATTACCATGAAGTTGGTCTAAATCTATCTTTTTGGTTTTTAAAAGAGCTTGAGTTATGGTACGATTACCTTTACTAATTGCAAGAAATATAGGTGTGTGATTGTTGTTATCTTCTAATATAACATCTATACCATTGTTTATTAATAGTTCAGCACAAGATGATAAGTTTTTTTCTATAGCTTTATGTAAATATGTATTTTTATTGTCTTTTTTATGAATATCAATACCGCTATCAATAGCTTTTTGTATCTCTTTTAAATCAATAGGTTTTGTGAATAATAATTTTTCAAAAGTAGCAACAGTATATTTCTTATTAAAAAGATTTTTTATCATAATTTATTTGCTCTTTGTATTAATTTTTTCTAGTATAGCACAAAATCATTTAAAATATATAAAATAAGATAAAATCATAAAAATAATTATATATTAAAATATATAGCATCTTTATTTGGTACTACAATAGCACAAGTTGATTGTTCAGGATGCATTTGAAAAGTTTCACTAAGTTCTATATCAAAATCTTCTGGTTTCAATAGGTCAAAGATTGTTCTATTCATAGCCAAGTCAGGACAAGATGCATAACCTGGACTATATCTACAACCTTGATAACCACTCATTTTCACATCATTTAAAGTTGGTTTTTCATTCTCAACAATATTTAAATCAAGTCTTATTTGTTTATGAACAATCTCAGCCATCGCTTCTGCTAACATAACACCAAGTCCATGAACTAAATAATATTCTGCAAAATTACCATCATCATAAATCTTTTTCTCAAATGGAGTGATATTATGTCCAGTTGATGCAAAACTAAATCCAACAACATCAAAGGTATCACTTTTAAAATAATCAGATAAACAGCGATGAGGTGATTTTCCTTGTCGTGGGAAATCAAAAGTGGTTATAATATTTTCTTTAGCTTCATCATAAATTTCTAAAATAGTATCATTTGCTTTACAAGGAAAATATCCATATAACACTATAGGTTCTAGGATATTCTCTTTTATAAACTGCTCTTTTAATCTATGATATATAGGTACAACAACTTCCTTCTCATATTTAAGAAACTTATCTTTGTCCATTTTACCTTTTTTATATCCCCATCTTTGACGATATAAAATTCTATGATTTAGCCACTCAAATGCCAAAGATTTATCAAAACTTTTATTTATCTCTCTTCTTCCCCAAAAAGGTGGAGTAAAGTTATGATTGTTTTCTAGAAGTGTTGGAGTGTGTATATTTTTATCAAAAACTACTTTCTCTTCAACCAAATCACTATTTATCTCAATTAAATCAGCTGACATATTTGTATCAATATCACCACCAGCTTCAACTCTTTGCATAGATATAACACCATCAAAAGCATCTCTAGCATAAAATATAGCACCATCATAAACAGGGCGACAAAAGTCATCAACAAAAGATTTTGTAAGTGCAGCACCACCTAATAAAACTGGTATATTTATACCTTGATTTTTTAGTTCTATTAGATTTGATTTCATCTCATTTGTTGATTTTACAAGTAGCCCACTCATTCCAATAGCACTTGCATTATGCTCTTTTGTGGCTTTTACAAAGTCCTCAATACTAACTTTTATACCTATATTTACTACTTTAAAACCATTGTTGCTTAAAATAATATCCACAAGATTTTTTCCAACATCATGCACATCACCTTTAACAGTACCAAGTACTAAAATCGTTTCATTTTTCTTTTCGATTTTAGGTAAATATGGATTTAGAATATCAACAGATGCTTTCATAGTTTCAGCACTTTGAAGTACAAATGGAAGTTGCATCTGCCCACTTCCAAATAATTCTCCTACTACTTTCATAGCATCTATTAGCCATTCATTTACTATTTGTTCGGGTGGTATTGTATCCTTTAAAGACAGCACTAAAGGGAGCAATCTCTCTTTATCTCCATCTATTAAAAGCTTTTTTATTTTCTCTTCATCTGAAAGTTTTTCATACTCTTCATCACTTGTATCATCTGCAATCTCAACATCTGAAAAGTATTCAATAAAAGCAAAAAGTGGGTCACCACAATCTTGCTTGTTGAAAAGTAAATCCTCACAAGTCTTAATATCTTCATCGCTCATCTTATATCGTGGTACAAGATGTTTTACATTTACAATAGCACTTGTACAACCAGCTTCAACACAATGATGTAAAAAGATACTATTTAGAAAAAGTCTAGCATCTTTATGAAGACCAAAAGAGATATTTGAAAGTCCTAAAGTTGTACCAACTTCAGGATGCATATCTTGAAATTGACGAATTGCCTCTATTGTTTCAATACCTGCTGTTCTGTACTCATCATCACCGCTACCAATAGTAAATACAAGCATATCAAAGATTAAATCTTCAGGTTTGATATTATGTACTTTTGTCGCTCTTTTATAAATTCTCTCAGCTATCTCTACTTTTCTAGCAGTTGTTTTTGCCATACCAACTTCATCAATTGTAAGACAAACTAAACTTGCTCCATATTTTTTTGCTAAACTACAAATCTCATCAAATCTCTCTTCACCATCTTCAAAATTCACAGAATTTAAAATAGCTTTTCCACCTATTAGTTTCAATGCTTTTTCTAAGGCTGGTATTTGAGTAGAATCAGGCATAAGAGGTAGTGGTATTTTTTGAGCATATAAAGAGATAACTTCATCCATATCAATAGTTTCATCTCGCCCAGCAAAGCCAACACTAACATCTATAATATGAGCTCCTGCTCTAACTTGCTGTTGAGCAACGCTTAAAGTTCCTTCATAATCATTAGCCTTCAATAACTCTCTAAAAGCCTTACTACCAGTAGCATTACTTCTTTCGCCAATTAAAAGTGGTGCAGGACTTTCTAAAGAAGCTCCACTTTGTTTTAACTCAACTGTATTAAATAAAGATGCTAAAGAATTTGGATGGTTACCAATAGCTTTTTTTGGTGTTGATTTAGAGACTGCATCACAAAGAGCTTTTATATGAGCTGGAGTAGTTCCACAACATCCACCTAAAAAAGCTACACCATTGAAATCTAAAAATGATTTTTGAATAGTAGCAAACTCTTTATCATCCATAGGATAAAAAGTATGACCACCTTTATTTTGAGGAAGTCCAGCATTTGCATGTACTGATAAAGGCTTATCGCAAACTTCACTTAACACTTTAAGGTGTTTTTTTACTTGTGCTGGTCCAGTTCCACAATTAAATCCCAAAGATAAAATATCAAAAGGTTCCAATATAGTGGCAATAGTTTGTGCATCTGTCCCTATTAGCATAGTTCCTGATAATTCAATAGTAACAGATACCATAATTGGAATATGGGGAGCTACATCTTTTAGTGCATTTATAGCAGATTTTATTTGTAGTGGGTCTTGACAAGTTTCAAGTAAGAAAACATCTACTCCACCATCAACTAACCCTTGTGCCATAAGCTTATAACCACTAAACATAGTATCATAGTCAATGTGTTTTAAGCTAGGAAGTTTAGTCCCTGGCCCTATTGAACCCAAAACAAATCTTGGTTTATTGGCAGTACTATATTCGGTAGCCACTTCTTTTACAATAGATGCTCCTAATTTTGATAACTCATAAGCACGATGTCCCATATCATATTCATCAAGCACCCAATCCATTGAACCAAAAGTATTTGTTTTAAGCATATCAGCACCACTAATGGCATAATCAGTATGTATTTGTTTTAAGATTTCAGGAGCAGTAGCATTTAAAAGTTCATTACAACCTTCTTGGTCTATATTTTTATCATCAAGCCAAGCATTAGAAGGTATAGTACAATTTTGTAAAGCAGTACCCATAGCACCGTCTATAATTAAAGGTCTTGTTTTTATAATATCTAGTATTTTATTTTTCAAATTGTTCCATTAAAATAATCTTATTTTCTTTGTATATATCTATTATAATAGCCTATTTTGTCTTTTAATTTAATTATTGACACTTTTACAAAAAACTATAGTTTTGATAATTTTGCCATTTGTAAAAAAACGATTATTATGAATTCTCCAACCTCTACTTTTTAATACAATAGTACCATCACATGATATTGGTTGATATGATTTAAAATCCTCGTAAAGTTTTTCTTTTCGATACTTTTCAAAAAAACCATACATTATAATTGCAATACAAATAGCAATTATAATCTTCATATTTTTAGTAAGTTTCACTAAACTTTCCTTTTATTGTCCCAAAGTCTAATATGCATTCTATCACTATAATTAAAGTTATATTTAATAGCCTTTTGTACCACTTTCTTCTCTATTTTTCTAAGCTCCTTTGCTGTTGAACAAAGGGGCATAAGATAAATATTATTATCTAAAATATTTACTTTATTTTTTATCTCTAAAATCTCTTTTAATTCAGATTCTTTACCACTTACTACAAATTTTAAGTAGCTTTGTGTTGAGTTTTTTAAAAGATTATTAATAGCATTTATATTTATTCTTTTAGTATATTGTTCATTACTATTTTGTAGTTTTAAACCTATTGAAAACATCACTTTTCTTTGATATTTTTTATTAATTTTTATATCTATTGACCCATTTGTTTCTATTGTTATGAAGTGTTTGTTTTTTATAAAATACTTTAAAATATCTTGAAAATATCCATTTTGCCAATAAACTAAAGGTTCACCACCACTTATAACAATATCAATATTTTTTAACTTTGATAGTTTTTTAACTTTATTAATAATCTCATCACTATTTAGAGCTTCCCAAGTTGATTTAAAAGCAGTATCTACGGCATAATAACTATCACAACCAAACTTTGTCTTACCAGCAACTTTATACTTTACTTGAAATCCACTACAACTCATATTACACTTTGCTAATCTTATAAAAAGGGATACTTTACCTGCTCGTTTTCCCTCTCCTTGGATAGTTGCTCCAAAGACTTCACTTACATATAGTTTATTTTGCAATAACAGTACTTTTTGATTTTGGACTTTCATAAAATTCTATTTTAGACACTTTAACATCAAATTTTGACATCTTATCTTGGACTACTTTCATAAGCCAAGTGCTTATATTTTCAGAAGTTGGTACAAAATCAACTATTATATATCCTTCATACATCTCATGGATACAAGACTCTTCATCTTTTAAAATATTTAAATCAGGTATTCTAAAATTATTTGGCATAGATATTAGATTTGTTTTATTTTTATAATGAGTAAGCATAGTATCAAATAATGGATCGTGTGAATCAATAATAAATTTATGGTCAAGTGTATCATCTAAAAATTGTTTAAACCAATTTAGATGATTAAAATCAGTAACCATTCCATTTTCTAACTTATCACTTTCAAGATATATAACAATCTTTCCTTGATGTCCATGCAGATGTCTACAAGCTAAACAACCATCAAGACTAAATTCTTTATTTAACTCTTGTGACCATACTCTATGCCCATAACAAAAATCAAACTCTTTACTAATTTGCCATAACATTATTATATACCTTCTTCATATTGTATTTTATCTATAATTCCTGCTTTTTCAAAACCATTTAATCTCAATCTACAACTATCACAAACCCCACAAGCTTTTATACTATTTTTATAACAACTCCATGTAAGTTCTAAAGGCATATTAAGTTCAATTGATTTTTCTACAATTTGACTTTTTTTAAGATGAATAAGTGGTGTTTCTAATTTTAATATTGTTTCCTCTTTTGTACCACTATTGATACTCTTTTCAATAGAATCAATAAATGTATCTGTACAATCAGGGTAACCACTACTGTCCTCTTCTACAACACCAATATATATTGTATTTGCACCCTCTTTTTCAGCAATAGCTCCAGCAATACTAAGAAATATACCATTTCTAAAAGGTACATAAGTAATTGGAACCCCTTCTTCAATACCATTAGTTGGTACTTCTAAACTATTATCAGTTAATGCAGATGCACCTATTTGTTTAAAAAAGTCTAAGTCTATCTCGTAACTATTTGATGTATTCAAGCTTTTACAAATATCTCTAAATGCTTTTAACTCTCTATCTTGTGTTAGTTGCCCATAATTAAAATGGACAGCTACAATATCGTAGTTATCATTTTTAGCAATAAAACTACAAAGAGAACTATCCATACCTCCACTCAAGATACAAACAGCTTTTTGCTTAATACTTTTCATTTTTTATTTTGAATTTGTTTTGATAAAGAATGAACCTTTATCATCACCAATTTCAATAGTCCCTGTAATATTCCAATAACTCTTAATCTTCAAATCAAAAGTTTCTATATTTTTATCTTTAAAGTCTAATTTCTTATCATGAATATGGTTTGTTGTCATAGTTACAAGCATATTTATTTTTGCATTTTTAACTTCTTTTCCATCTTTTGTTGTGATACTATATTTAAAAGTATTGTTACCTATTTTTAAAATATTTTTTCTGATTTTTCTCTCTTTTATAACTCTTTGTGATAAAAATACATCTTTAATTGTAAGTTCTTCTATTATTTCATTATTGAAGAAAAGTTTTAAATTATATTTATCTTCAAAGTTATAATTATCATTTACCATTTTGTTGAAATTATCATCTACATTATGATAAGAGCTTAGAAAGGCATTGTCTTCATCTTCTCCAACATCACTTGATAAAGTCATTGTAATTGTCCAAGCAATTAGTCCTAAACCAAATAAAAACTTTAATATAAAAATAGCATATAATAATGGTTTGCTCATTGGTTTACTCATTAATTATCCTTTCTTTGTTTTAAAATAATAATCGAATATGCAACTATACCAAATAGTACAAGTGAGTACATAAATACTTTCCAAATAGTCCCTGCTGTTTTACCAGAACTACCAATACTAGATTCTAACTCTATGTTTTTATTACTTGCTAAACTATCAGCAATCTGAGCATAACCATTTAGACAAGCTGCACTTGTTTTGGCAAATAGTGTATTTTTATCTTTTGAAGCAAGTAGTGGAATTACATAACCATCTAAAATATCATTTTTATCTACTATATCTACTAAATTAGGTGACATTAAAATATTTGCATACATTTGATCAATAGATAAAGTCAATACTACAAAACTTTCATTTTTGTTAAACTTTGAAAGTACAGATTTATCAAATGCTCTCATTTTAGCAATTCTTTCATCTCTTGAAAGTTTCATATCTATGCCATTGTTTTCAATAGTATGTAAGTATATATTTGTTTTTAGTTTGATTTGAGCTTCTATACCAATTTGGTTGATTTTTTCTTGAGCTCTTTGATCTATTAGTCCATCATGAACTAATATAAATTGAGTATTCTTAGCATAAGATGTAGTGATAAATAATGCTAATATAAGTAATAATTTTAATTTCAATTCCCATTCCTTTAACTTTTATAAGTTAAGCCATTATATCGAAATTGATAGGTTTTTTCCTAAAATTAAAATAAAAAAAAGGGAATACTTTCGTACTCCCTTTTTTTATTTATGATTATAAATCATCTATCCAACATAAATTCTTGAAGGATCTAACCATGATAAATAAATTGTTGCTACTGCAGAAACTACTAGTAGTAATCCTATAACTCTATCCATAATTTTCCCCTTACTTCATTGTTCGATTTAAATTGTTTGCACTACTATTAAACTTTAATCCGTCTAATTGTGTATTAACTTCATAAAACTTAGTAGCATTATTCTGTTGTGCACCAACTGCTAAAAATGTTAAAACTCCAAGAATTGTAAGTAATAATACTGTAGCAATTAACATACCTGTAATACCATGAAGCAAAGAGAAAATTCCTCTTTCGCTATCATTCATTTGTGTGTTTCCAGCCATAATTATTCTCCTAAACTTCTAAGATAAGCAGCAACTGCTTTAACTTGAGTATCAGTTAGTCTACCATCAAATGAAGGCATTTCACCAATACTTGATTTTTTACCATCTTTTAATACTGAAGCTACAATGCTATCATCATAAGTTTTAATGTTTGGTCCAACATAAGCCATACCTTCACCATTCTCACCATGACATGCAGAACATGCAGCATAAGATGCAGGTGCAGTACCTTTAAAACCATCAGCTATAAATGTAGCAACTGCGTCAGCATCTGCTCCAGTTAACATACCAGCTGGCATACCACCAGGGAATGCAGTTTTAAAGTTGTTTCCACCATTTTTGATAGTTTCTAAAACAGAAGCTTTAGAAATTCTTTTTGTTAAATCTTGAGCTTTACCATCAATACCCTCTGCATCAATACCATGACACGGAGCACATTGAACTAAATACACAGATTCACCCATTGCAGTTAAGTCAGTACCAGAAATACCAGACCATTTAGCTTCAAATTTAGCTTGATGTTCTAATGTTTCTTCATTGTATTGACCAATTTGAGAAAATTGATTTGTTGGATAACCAACAAACATATACCATAACATCCATACAATTGTACCAATGAATGATAATCCCCAACCTACAGGGATGTTATTTTGGTACTCACCAATTCCATCCCAACTTTCTTCAGCTAGTTCACCACTAGCTGTATCATTTTTAATTTGATTAATGTACTTTAATGCTACAAATACTGTAATTCCAAGAATTGC
>CAYUNC010000026.1:0-13487 GCA_964445915.1 uncultured Arcobacter sp. | reverse complement strand
TGAACTCTTAATTATATGTGTTTAACTTAAATGTTTAAATAGAAAAATTAAATCATCATGTCTTACAAAAAAACCATCAGGAAATTTTACTGGACACACACACGTTTTAGATAATATTTTAGTGTGACACATAGGATCCGATAAAGACACCAAATAATGATCACTATCATAATTGTTTACATAAACAATTCTGAAATTACGTCCATCATAATCAACAACTTCTCCCACTTTATACATTTTAGCTCCTTTCATGTTTTTTTATTAAAACATAGTTATGTTTTCAATTAAAAAAAATAATCTATATTTGTTTTTTGATCAACATTAATTATTAACATCTCTCTACCAACTAATTGTCTTTTTTCGTTTTTTTGACATCGATAATGTCTTTTTACATATCTTTTGAACTCATACCTATAAATGTCCTTTGGATACCAATCATAAACTTGATCATATTCATAGTAACTTAAAATCCAACTACTGTCACACTCATTTAAAATACTGGCTAATTTTTCGTGATCTTCTTTTTTGCAAAAATCATGAAAAACATATAAATCTTCTGTTTTCCAATAAGGCGGATCAATATATAATAAAGTATCTTGACTATCTACTTTATAAATCAGTTCATCATAAGGTAAATTAAAAACTTTTAGCTTAGATAATTTATTTGCTATTTTTTTATCTCTTAGTTTTTTTATAAATGACTTATAACAAGGATGTATCATCATATTACTACCACTTTTTATTATACCAGAAAAGCAATGAGTCATTATGTATACATATTTGGCTGCCAAATCAAAATCTGGAACAGTTATTTTAGAGACATCTTCTATACTAAATATGTAATCTCTAAAATTATTGAAATATTCCTGATTTTTATCTTCATAAGAATCTAAAAATTTTAAAAACTCTTTTGAATTTCTACAGCACTCAAATACATTAACCATAAATCGGTTACAATCATTATAATAATAATCCTCACATTTTAAATCTGTCTTTAATCCTACCCACCACGCACCACCAAACGGTTCTGCATAGACTTTATAATTAATTGGGAAAAAAGATGATATCCAATTAGCTTGATAATATTTACCACCTATGTAACCAAACATCATCACTCCATAATACTAGAAAGATAATATTTCTCACTTTTATCTTCGTTTTCAATCTGCACCATTCCTAAATCCTGTTCATCATCATAAACACAAGAAAATTTATAATTAACGTCAGATGTTAATATATTAAAAATACTCACTAAATTTTTATAATCTAAACACATTTTTTTATTATCTGATTTACACTCTCCAATATCGCATCTTAATGTATTAGCATAATTATTTCGACTGTCAGAACTTTCGATATAGAACATACAGTTTTCTACTCCAATATAAACTTTGCCTATTTTAACGGAAACTTTCTTAATTTTGCTAAAATATGCCAAAAAGTCATCATTAATGTTAGTTTCATAAAAATATAGCAATCCTTCTCTTGGACTAGTTTTAGAAAAAACAGGAACAATATCAGGATGACAGAAAAATATATTACTACTCTGCCTACCACTTTGTATTCTAATCTTTTCTGTATCAACCTTTAAATCTACTTCCTTATCATCAAACAGTTGTAAATAAGTAGTAAAGTTTCTTGGATCTGAAAACGGTAAACTTAATTCAGTTGTATTTTTATCCAATCTTATTATGTCATTTGGAATACTTAAAATTGAGATGATACCTTCACTGCTTCTCAAACCAGAGTTGATCTTATCTTGTGTTACATTAAACATAAATGAATCAATTTTGTAATCAACCGTCGCTTTTCTCACTAAAGTAATAAAATCATCAACTTTTAATTTCATCGCATATACGTCGTGAAGATCCAGCATAAACACCGGAAAGAACGACAACCCTCCTTTTTATTAAAGATTAGTACTGTATAAACTTTATTATAGAATATACTAAAATACAATATTTGTAAACTATATTCTGATTATTTTTTTAATTTGATCACTGAAAAAAAAATTATGTGTCCTTTAGTAGTGACAAAAAACATTTTAAAAAAAATTAATAAGACAAAATAAAAATTTTTTTACATTTTTTTTCAAAATTGATGTTTACAAAACTGAGTTCATATGTTATAATATTTTTACTACCCCGGAGGCGAATATATTATATATATAGTACCAAAGTACTTGAAAATTTTTTTTTGTACCTGGAGAAAATTTTTTAATTTTTTTTGTACCTGGAGAAAATTTTTTAATTTTTTTTTGTACCTGGAGAAAAAATTTTTATTGAAAAAATATGCATAACTGAGTGTTAAAAACTATTAATTATTTGCTTGATGACTAAACTCTCCTTAGATGAAAGTACATCATCCTTCCCTATCTCGTCTTTATCCTTTTTAATCCATTTTATAAAAGATTTTCCTTTAGGTATCTTATCCATAAAATATTTATAGATGTATTCATCTTTAATATAAAATTGAAACATATTGATGTCATTAACAATATCAATAAATTTTTTTTCATGAGATAACCATAATGACAATAAAAAAGCAGGTGCTATTTTTTTATTATAATCTAACGGTTTTTTATTAAAAATAGAATTCAAATAATCAAATATAGTTTTTTCTTTTTCCATCTATATGACCTTTTTAAGAAAAATATTAATTAATTTTTTTGTTAAACTATTCCTTTCTTAATCATTTTGACCAACATAGCCATAAAATTAATTTCTTTATTAGCAACAATAGAATCTCTGTACAAATAATCACCAATTAAAATAATTGCATCTCCAGGTAATTTAAATTCACCAACTTTTTCAAAAAAGTGCTCATACAAAGAAGTATAATCAATATAATTAGATTTCAAAATTTTTCTTACCTCATTTATATTTTTCTTTTTGAAATTGTTAAAAATTTCAACTAGACAATCACTGGTTAATTTTGTCAGCGATAAAAACTTGCCGTTTATACAGTTAAGCTGCATATTACTGATGATACCTCTAATATCAGGGTAATATTTGTTAATTAATTCAGCTAATAATTTTTTGTCAATAGTTTTTACCTTTTCTTGTTCCAAAATATATAAACATCGTTTAAAAATATCCTTTTTTGGTGGATTACTAAAATCAAGATTACCTGTTCTTGATTTTTTTATTGGATCAATAACTCTATTAGGATAATTACAGACATAAATAAATCGTGTAATTTTCTGAACATCCTCTTGTAACTGTCTCAGTGCCTTTTGTGCAGCTTGAGACAAATCATCACATTCATTCATATAAATAATTTTTATTTTAGTTAATCCTAATGATGTTGCATAGTTTTTAACTTTAGTTCTTATATCATCAACTGAATTTTCATCACTACAGTTTATTTTTAAATAATCGCATTTTGTTTCTTTCAGTAGAATATCTACTGCACAGCTTTTACCAGTTCCTGGTGGTCCTGAAATAAATAAATTTGGTATGTCAGAAACACATTTACTTAACATTACCTTCAAATCATCTGACAAAACCATTTCATTGAAAGATTTTGGTTGATATTTAAAAATCCATAAATCAGTTTTATCCATAGATCACTCCTCTGTATCTATAATATTTCTTGTATCACCACTTATTTCTACATCCCTTAACCAATCATCAATTTCTGTGACATCATACATTTTCAAACTTCTAGAATCAAAGTAGAATTTATCTACTTGCCCTATACGACCACCTAATCTATTTTTAACAATTTTATAATGTATTTCATTTTCGTAAACCATATCATCTGCATTGCGGCCAAAAATAGCCATAAAATCCGCCGTTGCTGGTACACCTATTGAATTTTTTGTTAATATATCATTAGCATAAAAAAAGTGATCATGATCTACCTCAATATCTATAAGTAGATCTTCATTATCCATATCAATTATTTCAATAATTTTGTCATCAAAATTAGTTTCTAAATTTTTTACAAATAACTTATCGCCAGTTCTTAAACCATCACTAATAGATAATATTCCTTTATCAGAAGGAAATTTATGATTAATACTGCAAATTATTTCTTTTCCACTTTTGGTTTTTATTTTATACTTTTTCTTTCTTTTCAAATCTATTCTTAACACATTGACATAACCACTAGATCCTTTAATTTGATCACCAACATTTATATCACTAATTCTAGTTTTACCGATATCCTTTTTATACACAATAGTGTTTTTATCTAAGCATTCGGATATATGATAAAAACTTGTATCATTAAAAGATATCATTCCACCTTCTCTGTTTAATTGACTAACAGAGAATACTGGAATATTAAACTCAAAACTTAATGATCTTAATTCTTCTGCTATACTTTTTACAGATTCGTATAAATTTCTGCTAGATGATAATGTTCCTTTCATAATATTAATATAATCAACATACAAAATATCAACTTTTATACCTCTTATATTTAATTCTCTAAGATACGCTCTGATGTCGTTTCTGGTTGCTTCACCAGTTGGGAAGTGTTTAATAAAAAGGAGTCCATGATCGCCTTCTTTAATATCTTTTAATTTTTTTACTAATTTTTTTCTTGACTCAGGTAAATACATTCTATTTATATCCATTGATGTAAATACCGCATCAAATCTTTTTGCATAAGCATCTTGACACATTTCCATTGTTGTTACAACAACATTATGGCCGTTTAATACTTGTCTTGATGCAATGTTATCAATAGATGCTGATTTCCAACCGTGAATTTGACCAATTATAAAATTTAAAGTGAATGATGGAAATCCACCATTTAAATATTCGTCGAATTGAGGATAATAAGTTGGTATGCGATTTTTATCAGCCTCAAACATTCTTTTAAGTCTTGATCCAAGTTCAGAAAAATAGTTAAGACCTAAATCTATCATTAAATCTTTAGACAGCGCATTCTTAACTAACTCTTCAATTAAAGATTTATTTCCCTTATTATTGATAATATCAACTGATTTTAAAATAGCTTGTTTCATTGATTGTTCTTTTAAATACTCATTAGTTTTATCAATCAAGTATTTGTAGTTATCAGCTAAATTAAAATCTATTTGGTTTAAATCATCAATTAGAATATCAAATTCATCTTTTAGTTCACTATTAATACTATTTTTAATGATTGACAGATCAGGATTTGTTTCGTATTTTTCAAAATGTTCTTTAGAAATTTTAAAAACTTCTGATATTAGTTTACTTTGGAAAAAATCTGGTTGAAAAACACTGCTAACCATAAAAAAATAATTTTTATCCGCTAGCATTGATTTTAGTATTAATTTTTCTGTAAAATCCATTAAATATATTCCAAATAAGCATATTCAATATTTTTTTGAAAAAAGAATTTAAAATTTTCACAATTTTTGTATATTTCTCTTATGTGACAACAAGTTTTTTCTAAATCATCTTTGATTACATAAATAGTATTTAATACTTCATTGTTTTTGTCTATTATGTCAATTTTTATTGGTGTATACTCATTCATTATATATGCGTCGTAAAAATTTCGATATAGATACCGAATATAAGACGACACCCCTCCTTTCTGCTGAAAGTATATGGCGTTTAACATTAACAACCGTTATATTTATTCAAATATAACACTAACTAATAACATTGTAAATTTATATTTTTTGGTTTACATTTACTTTTATATATGTTATTTTTGAAGAATGGATGATAATGAATTAAAAAATTTATATAATAAATTTGAGATAGAAAATATTCTATCTTTCAATGAATTTGATATCCAAGAAAAACTGCAGGAAAATGCATATAGAATTTTGCAGTTTGGTGACCTTCTCATAAAGGAAAAGAAAAAGTTAGATGAACTAAATGAAGCTAGAGATATCTATATAGGCAACTTGTATGATAACTTAAGATTCAATAATGACAAGAATTTAACAAAAGTAGAAATAGAAAAATATTACATTCCTACAGATAAAAAACTACATCTTATAAATAGTAAAATAAGAAAGATTGAAACCAGAGTTAGATTTTTTGAAATAATTGTCAAATCATTAGAAAAACAGAGTTGGAATATGTCTGTATTTTCAAAAAATTTAAAAAGTTAATATTTATAATTTAAATAACAAAATATGGTTAAAATAACTTTAAATAATAATCTTAATTTAAAAATTGAAGCAAAAACTGAATATCTTCTTGGTTTAAGAGATTACTTTGTTGAATTTGTTCCTGGTTATAGATTTATGCAAAAATACAAAAGTGGTATATGGGATGGAACTGTATGTCTTTTTGACTCATTAAGAAGAGAACTACCATATGGTTTATTTGTTGATTTGTTAAAGTTTCATAAAAAAAATTATAAGGAAGTAAAAATTAGTATAGATGATAATGTTAAAAATTTATTTAAAAATAAATATGATTTAAATATTTCTTACAACTTAAAATATAAACCTTTTTATTATCAAAAGGAATGTGTGGAAGCTGCTCTTAATTACACCAAAGGTATAATTAAGAGTCCAACATCTTCAGGTAAAAGCTTAATAATAAGTTACATAATAGACAATTTAAAATGTATAACTGAAAAACAATTAATTATTGTACCAACTATAAATCTTGTTGAGCAATTTTATGCTGATAT
Organism: uncultured Arcobacter sp.; assembly: GCA_964445915.1. GTDB lineage: Bacteria > Campylobacterota > Campylobacteria > Campylobacterales > Arcobacteraceae > CAJXII01. The sequence goes on along the minus strand of CAYUNC010000026.1, from coordinate 6,890 downwards.
GATAGATTATGGAATATCTGGTGATATCGGTAGAATACATGCTGATTTAAAAGAATATGATAGACCGATTGTTATTTCTACTTGGCAGTCAATGATAAAGACACCAAGTACGATCAATGAATTTGATACTGTAATAGTTGATGAAACACATACAGTAAAAGGAATAGAACTTAGAAAACTTTTAAAATCAGCAGTAAGGCCAATATGGAGATTTGGTTTTACTGGAACACTTCCATCAAACAGATTAGATTTACTTAATATTAAATCTTATATAGGACCTATTATTAAACAGATAGATGGTGCAGATCTAGCAAAGAAGGGATTTATCTCAAAATGTAATATAAAAATATTAACAATAAATCACAATATAAATTTTGATGGTAGTTATAATGACGTTAAAGAATTGGTTTTTAATCAACATTATAGATTGGAACTTATTAAAAGAGTAATTGATATTATAGGTAATAATAATGTATTAATTTTAGTTGGTTTGGTTGAAAAAGAAGGTGAACTTTTAAAAGATTATCTCGAAAAAGTTTTACCTGACAAAACAGTAGTTTTCTTATCAGGTAAAGACAAAGTTACTGTTAGAGAAGAATGGAGAGAAGAATTTAAAAACAGAAATGACATTATATTAATAGCTACATATGGTATTTATCAAATGGGGATTAATATACCACCATTAAAGTATCTAATATTTGCTTCCCCATTTAAAAGTGAAATACGAATTTTACAGTCTATTGGCCGAACATTAAGAAAACATGCATCTAAAATAGATGGTTCTTATATTATTGATATAGTTGATAGAGCGCCATATATTTATCTTCACGCTAAAAAAAGATATTCTTTCTATAAGAAAGAGAAATTTAACATTGAAAAAGTTGATATCGATCTAAATAACATTAATTCATTCATTTTTTAGTTTTTTTTTGTTTACATTGTTCGATTTATATGATATATGTTAGCTAATTTTATAAAGCAAAATCATAGAAAGGAAAGGAGAAAGAAAAAAACTTTATTGACCGTGACACTTTCAAAATCTCCAGGCAATCAATTTAATTAGGAGGTAACTTGTTTATGAACTTCATAGATGAATATGTTAGGGATAACAATCGTCGAAAGGTCGGTTACATGTGTGCGTTTAAGATGTATGGAAAAGTAACGATCGGGTACTCAGCTTGGAATCGTCGTGTTGATTCTCCAAACTGGTGTCTCGGCAAAAAAATTGCGCTCGAAAGAGCACAGAAGTATGCTAAGCTAAAGGAATATCCTGATATTCCTTTCTCTGTGATGAAAAAACTTCCGGATTTTATTTTTAGATGCGGTCGTTATTTTAAAAATGCAACTTTTGTTGATTGGGTATATTGTTTTTTGCTTGACTATGCTGATCCGGATGAATATACTGAGTTACCATGCCCTGAATAATTTTAATGTGTCTTGCTGGTATTTAATACCAGCAAGACAACAATAAATATAGAAGGGAGGAATGCCGTTTTCCCTCCAGGGTCTTTACGGCGAATATGTGATGAGAATGAGTGGAGAAGAAATAGCAAAAGAATTAGGGGTAACTCGTCAAGATGTGTGTAACACTTTGAAAAGAGCAATGGGTAAGCTCTATATGAGAACAGTCGATATCCTAGACTGTTCTCCGTTTGAGGCAGCATTAGTCATTGCTGATATCCTTCAGGTTGACGATGACGATTATGAGAATTTCTTCAAATTGTTTCCCGTCAGCTATAAACTTCCTTCAGGAGAAAAGCTAAATATAAGAATGGAAATTAAAAAATCCATATAATTCGATGCGGGTATAGCTTAATGGTAGAGCGTCCGGCATCCAGCTGGAAGGTACTGGTTCGAATCCAGTTGCCCGCTCCACAACAAATAAAAAAATAAAGAGGTAATGATGATGACCAAAAAAGAATTAATATTAATTGTACATGAATCTTTTGATGGAAGAATAACCAAAAAAGATGCTGCAATGGTAGTTGATTCGGTTTTAGAAGCAGCCAAGACAGCACTATTAAGAGCAGGTGAGTTAAAACTATCAGGATTTGGCAGCTTCGTAGTAAAAAAACGTCCCGCTCGGATTGCTCGCAATCCGCAAACAGGTGAATCAATTGAGGTTCCAGCCAAATTAACTGTAAAGTTTAAAGCAAGTAAAATTCTAAACGAATTAATGAAAGATCTTAAAGATGTTGAATTTGAAGCTAGTGAAGATTTAGATGAGTTAATTAACAAAGATACGTGATCATGCAAGTCAGTCAAATTATCCTTTTAAGAAATGCTAATTAGGATAATTTGACTGACTTAGATTAATATTTCTTTAATTTATTTTTCATATTCTACTTCATATTTTTTATTGTAAAGTACTATACTCACTGGTTTTATTCTCGGTAGTTTTATATTTAAATTTTCTATAGTTTCAAAAAACTCATTATCACTAATAAGATTTTTTGGTATTTTTATTAATGACACATGAGGTATATTACCACCTGGAAATCTTATTACATCAAACTTACTAGATAATAAATTAAAAATATTCTTAAAATTATCATTCTTTTTATATTCTATCGTAATAAAATCAAATGGTACAAACTTACCATGTAATACCTTTAATTTTTTTGGTTTAAATTCAAAATTAATTTTAATTTTATCTATTTCTCTTATAATCTCATCTTTTGGTACTTTACTAGTAATTTGTGCAATAGTTATATGTGGATCCTTTATAATTTCATATTCCCTTACATTATAATTAAACAAAATTTCTTTTAGATGATTAATTACTTTCGATAATGAGTAAGTTTTTATAGAAAACCCAATCATTGTCTTTTCTAAACTTAAGATTTCATTAATGTAATTAAAAAATTTCATCTATATATAACTGTAGATACTCCAATGTACTTATATTGGAGAAAAAACAGCATCCCTCCTTTATATATTAGAAATACTACTTATTGACTAACTTATAGCAATATGCTTTATTTTTTGTATCTACTTCCGACTGCCATTTTTTTGATCTTAGAATATATTCTTCTTTTACCGATTTTGCTAAAATCCTTCCACCAAGATCTTACAATTTCATCGTCATATTTGTCAGGCGGTATGTACTTAACATTCCTGATATAATATCTAGGAAAAAGAAGATATCTTCTTATAGCTGGCACAACAAAAGGAAAAGTTCTTTTTATATACTGCCATGTCACTTTAAAGCTCTTTCCTGTTGACATAACTTTCCGCCAAACTTTAACGAATTCTTTTCTCTTAGCTCTAGGAATATAATTAAGATTAATACCTTGAATTAATCTCCATTGATGACCGGTATTAGGATGCAATCCATATATACCATTAAGAAATAATATTAAAGGTTCTGGATCATTTTCAAATGCGGTATACCTAAAGCTATAACAATCACCAGATCTTAAAATTTCTTTTTCTTGTCTTACATTGTAATATATTCTTAACGCCATTAGTGGCACTCCGCTCTCACTGCGGTGAGATTTGTGACGGGCTAAAATTAATTTTAATCAGTTTCTTTTTTACCTTTGTACTTTCTGTCTATTTCATTAAAAAATTTTTTCTTTTCTTCATCACTAAGTTCTTTAAGTGAATTGACACCATATTTTTTTAACATTTTTCTAAAAAATTTTTGATATTTGGATTCTTCTTCATCAATATAACTTAATATTCTGTTTGTTATTTTCATGACACTCTGCTCTCCTTAAATTAATGTGGTTTCTTGTAAACATCTGCAAGCTACAAGAGGTGCCCTCTGACTGAAGGTCCATTGGTCGATGTTCCGACGTTACACATAACCTGTAAAATACAGGATACTGTGCTTGATAATCGACGGAGCAGGAATTTTACCTGGTTATTCAATAGACAACTTATGTTTTTTCCGGTATTTCTTTTCTAAAATACATTGATAATCTTTCTTGCATATTTTTTGCCCACTTTGACAAAGGTGGATTTTCCTCTTTGTTCCATCTATAAAGATTCATTAAAGCTTTCACAATTGCACTAAGACCCTTCTTTTCTGCTAATTTAATAAAATGCTTTAGTGGTAAATCACTTACACCTGTTCCCTTTGGAACTTCAAGAATACCTGGGTGTGTCACCTTTCCCCAATTTTTTTTCTCCGTTATATACTTATCAATTCTTTTTAAATCAAACATAATACTATTCTCCTTTTATAAAAAATTTATGTTTCCTAAATTTAAGCTAAGGGTAATTTTAGTGTCTTCTGCTTAGTTTATTAAGCATGCTTTTCCTTAATAAGCTTAAATTATGCTGTGCCCAGTGTATTAAGTTTTATATTTCTTCTAATATTATTTATTAGTTTCTTAATTTATTTTTTTTGGTTGAATACATTATTAATAAAAATATGTTATGTACGTTTATTTTCTTCAAGCTGTCTTAATATATCTTCTCTTGTGCATATTATAGCTTTTTCTATATTCATATCTGTCTTACCGCTCTTTTTTAGAGATAAGGCTTCTTTTATATCTATTTCTCTCTTTTTTAGTTCTAAGCTTTCTCTTTTTATATCCAAGGTTAATTCATTATTACTAGTCATTATTAAATTAGACGCTGCGGTGGTTATTTTATCTATTAACATGCTGGCAACTTCAAACATTCTAGCTGTTGTAATACCATTTTCTACCTGAGATACTATAATATCTAAAAGTATATTAGCTTTGTCTATATTTTTTCTTATAATGACATCCGGTTCATCATTATTAACTGTATCACTTTGATTTGCAACATCATTACAATTTAAATCAAATACATCATCTAATTTCATATTTTTACCTCTAATTTATTTATTTTTTGAAAAGTCATGATTATATATTTTTTTGCTAATATTTAGTTTACATTTCTTTTATTAAATGATATAATGTATACTATAATCGGAAAATAGTTATATTTGTTAAAATATCAGATACTACGTGACAATTCTGAAAATACTGAATATTTGTAAATAAAAATAAATTGTAATTTATTATCATATAAAATAATATAAATTTGGATTGTTAAAAATGAAAGTTGGTTACATATTTTCTGATGGAAAACAAAATATAATATTTAATGATTATAAAGATATAATAATGTTTTTAAAGACAAAAAAATTACCAGAAAATAACATTAAAGATTTACTAAAAAAACATAAAACTAATATAAATGGATTTTCTCTAAAAATTAACTATTTTATTGAAATGGAGAAAGACAAGGATTATAATTATGTTATTGATGATGACAAGATGTTAACTCATACTTAGCATTGCCACAATCCCATATTCTATCATATCCATTTTTTTTCATTATTTCCCACTCTGTACCTTCTCCAAACAACTTATTTTTTCTAAAGTTGAATCTATGATATCTTTTTGATTCACCTATTTTAAAATACCAATAGTTTGGTTTTGTATAAGATACAAATTTAAATCCTATACTATTATACAAGTTACCAGTATTCCATCTTCTGTCAGAATAGCTTATTATTTTTTCCCATTTATAATTTCTTTTAAAATATTCTAACATTTTAGATGCAATACCAACAACTGGAACAGAACAACAAAATCTGCTAAGTTCCCATTGATTGTCTTTATTCTTAGATCCTTTTGAAACAGATAATTTAGCAAAAGTCATTACAGCAATTAATTCATCATTGTAAAAAGCACCTAATTTAATAGAAGATCCTGTATATCCCTGAATATGATTATTATCTACAAAGTTATGTGCTAATTTAGTATCAATTTCTTTAACTGTACATTTTCTGGCGTATACTGGTTTTGTTTTACATAATATATGTTTTAATCTTGCTTTAACAATATCTGATTTATTTAACCACTCATCATCAAAAATTTGTATCAATCGATAGCCTTTTTCTTGACACATTTCTAATTTTTTTAAATGATATTTTTTATCTTTTAGCTTTGTCTCAGAATGCCAATATAATCCATTGTATTCAATAGCTATTTTAAGAGACGGTATTACAATATCCAGCTCATAAGGATAAATTACAGATCTGGTTCCTCTTTCTACTTCAGTAATACCTAAATCATTTGATATAAAATCGTATATTTCATCTTCTGCTTTTGAAATTGAGTTTGAAATTGAGCATACTCTACATCGATGACCGATAAACCAATTAGAAAATAACATACTATGTTTATGTCCTTTTGGACATATAAAATGAAATCTTTTTTCACATTTATTAATTTTTTTAAAATCATCAAAGTCAAATTTGTTAATCAATGTATATCCTTCTGCTTCTAAAGAATCTTTTAGTTTATTAAATCTGTCTTGGATATGACATTTATAACAAAATTTATTTCCATTGTTCCATTTAGAAACACTACTTTTTATTTTATGTCCATTAGAACACACACAGATAAAGCTATTATTGTTGTATAGCTTAACTAGAGAGTACCCATCTTTAGCTAACATATCTACTATTTCTTTTTTAGTTGTTTTATTACAAGGTATCCGATCTTTTTTTGGTATGTTATTCCAGTATTCTTTTTTAGAATTTGACAATTTTTTACATAAATTTTTTCTATATCTTGGATTTTTCCAGTTATTTTTAGTACAAATACTTTGTTTTTCTTTTACTTCCGGTAAATTAGCTGTATGTTTATTTCTGCATTTTCTGCAAAGTTTACCGTCTTTTTGTTTAAGAAAATTTTTGTATGATTGTAGTACACCAATACCACATTCTTGACAAATAAACCAAATTTTTTTGTTACTACCACTGGTTAACTTATCTAATGAACCGAAATCTTCTCGTCTTATAATTATGTCCTTATATTCCATAATTACTCTTATTCGTAGTATAAAACTTTAAATTACCACAATCCCATATTCTAATATACCCCTCGGCTTCTCGTAAC
>CAYUNC010000025.1:0-13720 GCA_964445915.1 uncultured Arcobacter sp. | reverse complement strand
TACAAACTTGCTCATCTTCTACTAGTATATGTCTTGCACTTGCTGTTGCCATTTTAAATCCTTTTATTTTATTAATTAGCATTATATAGTATTACTACTTTAAAAATACCTTTATCTAGAAAATCCAATCAAACACCTATTTTTTATTAATAATGGTTCTTTTAAATTTTAAAACACCCAAATTAATTTCATATTCATCTTTGACCTCTTGAATCTTTTTATCAAGTTCTGTTTCTTCAATAATTTCAGTATCAATAACTTCATGTAATATTTTATTTGATTTTTCAACTAATTGTTTTTGTTCATCTTGATTAGTTGTTTGAGTGATTAGTTTAAGATTTTTGGATATTTGCTTTAGTTTTGAGAAAGTTTCAATTATATAAAAATGTATCTCTTTTGCTTGATTACTTTTAGTTAGAATTGTAGCCAACATATACAAACCTTTTTCAGTATAAACATACGGTAAATATCTATTTCCACCACTTCCACTTTTTGAGGTGTTTTTCATGCACCTCAAAGATTCATTTTGCTCTTTTGTAAGTTTAAATCTATAATCTTTGGGAAATAAATGTATGTATTTACCTACCATTCTGTTTAAATGTTTTGTTTCAACTCCATATAATTGGGCAACATCATTTGCCAATAGAACAGTTTGATTATTTATTTCTATTAGTTTTTTTTCAAAATTATCATATGTAATAATATTATTCATTTATTATTCCTCCTATTTTTAGAAGTTTAGCAAAAAAAATTTAGTTATTCAAAAAGTATGTCAATTTGACATACTATTACCATATAATATAATAAATATATTATTATACTATGTTTTTAGCTTCAATTAGCTAAAATCTTAAAAATAATAAGATGGAAGATAAATGGAAAATTTAAAAGAACAATTAACAAAAGATATAAAAGTATTGGTTAGACCTTTATTAGAAGATACAGATGCTCTAATTGAAGTGTTAAGAAGAAAATTAACTAAAAAAGAGTGGAAGTTTTATAAGTGTAGAATGTCAGGTGCATCAGATGATGAAACTTGTACAGAGCTTAGATGTGATGCTAAGAGATTAGAAGATATTACAAAGCAAACAATTGTAAAATTAAATCAAGAAAAGATAAAGAACGAAATCACTGCATAATGATAAAAACTCTACTAGCATTTTTTTTATTACTTTTTTTTACAGGATGTGAAAAAGAAAAAATAGAAAAAAAGCCAGAAATTTCAAATGCTTTTCTAAAAGAGATAAGTTTTCAGAAGCTTAAAGGTTTTGGTCAAGACAATTTACAATTAGCTTTGGAAGTTTTCAAAAAAGATTGTAAAGCTAGAAGAGTAAATAGAAATCTAAAAGAAGTTTGTAAAAAAGTAGTTAATTATACTAATGGTAAAGAGTTTTTTACTACAAACTTTACCCCATATAAACTACTAAATAAAAAGAAAAGTTCACAAGGGCTTATCACTGGATATTATGAACCGATACTAAATGGAAGTATGACAAAAACTGATACTTTCAAATATCCTATTTATGAAAAACCTACTGATTTGATAAGTGTTAGGTTAAACTCTGTATATCCTAGCTTAAAAAAATACACTCTTAGAGGTAAGATTGTTGGTAAAACTCTTGTACCTTATGAATCACGAAAAGAGATAGAAAAATCTGCACATTCAAAACTAACACCACTTTTGTTTGTTGATAATAAAGTTGATAGATTTTTTCTTGAGATTCAAGGAAGTGGAAAAGTAAAATTACAAGATGGACAAATAGTAAATGTAGGATATGCTGGACAAAATGGTAGAAAATATTATCCTGTAGGACGAAAACTAATTAAAGATGGTGAAGTTCTAAAAAAAGATATGAGCTTGCAAGCTATCAAAAAATGGTGTGATGAAAATCCTACTAAAGTTGATGATTTATTAAATCTAAATGATAGTAAAGTATTTTTTATGATTTCTAAAAAAACAGCTACGGGAAGTTTGGGTGTTGAGTTAGTTGCAAAAAGAAACTTAGCAGTTGATAGAAACTTTATACCACTTGGTTTTCCAGTTTTTATAAATACAACAAATCCACTAGATGATAAACAAATCAATACTTTAATGGTAGCAGCAGATACAGGTGGTGCTATAAAAGGTGATGTAAGAGCAGACTTTTTTTGGGGTAATGGTAAGGTTGCTAAGCTAAGTGCTGGTAAAATGGCACAAAAGGGTAACTTAACAATATTGATACCAAATAATGTAAAAGAAAAGAAACCAAAAGCAAAATGGTCAAATGATACAACAAAATATTTAAAAATAAAGGACAATCCCTAACATGATAAAAATACATATTACAAACACAATCTCAAGTATATTTTACAAAATAGCAACGACACAGTTTCCACAATGGTTACAAAATACAATTAATACAGGATATGTACAACTTCTTGGACTTGATATGAGAGAATTCAATGAGCCAAATAGTTACAAAACTTTAAATGAACTTTTTACAAGAGCTTTAAATGAGCCACGAGATATAGATACTACTTTAGATAACTTTATATCTCCTGCTGATAGTTTTGTAAGTGAGGCTGGGAAAATAAATGGTGAAATTGCATTACAAATAAAAGGTATGTATTATAGTGTAAGAGAATTATTTACTGATAATGTAAGTGAAGAAAACTTTTCTAAGATGATAGATGGTGACTTTATGAATATGTATCTATCGCCAAAAGATTATCATAGATACCACTCATCTTTTGATGCAAAAGTAACAAAACTTATCCATATTCCAGGGAAACTTTATCCTGTAAATTTCAAGTATTTAAATAAACAAGCAAATCTTTTTGTAGAAAACGAAAGAGTTATTTTAGAGTGTGCAACTCCTAATGGAAAACTTTTTTATATGGTTTTTGTAGGTGCTTTAAATGTTGGTAAAATGGTATTTGATTTTGAGCCAAGAGTTGAAACAAATAGTGATGCTAGAGAGATAAAAGTATATGATTATGATGATTTAAATATCAAAAAAGGTGACTGTTTAGGTCACTTTAAAATGGGGTCAACTGTATTGATGTTTTGGGAAAAAGATACAGTAGAGATTGAAAGTTTAGTAAATCAAAAAATAAATTTTGGAGATATTATCTCTACGGTAAAATAACAATGACAACAATTGAACTTTTTAAAAAACTATTAGAATTTAAATCAATAACTCCAACAGATGACGGTGCATTTGAATTTATCACAAACTATTTAGGTGATGATTGGAATTGTATTGAGCTTGATTTTGAAGATGTTAAAAATAGATTTTATTATAAAAAGTTCAATGAAAACAAACAACACCTTTGTTTCGCAGGTCATATAGATGTAGTTCCAGCAGGTGAGGGTTGGGATAGTGACCCTTTTGTACCAACTACAAAAGATGGAGTTATCACTGCTCGTGGAACGCAAGATATGAAAAGTGGTGTTGCTGCATTTTTATATGCTTGTAAGCATACTTCTACTTTTGATGGAACTTTATCTATGTTATTAACTTCAGATGAAGAGGGTGACGCAATAAATGGAACTGTTAAAGTTTTAGAATACTTAAAAGATAAAGATTTTTTACCTGATTTTGCTGTTGTTGCAGAGCCAACTTGTGAAGATACTTTTGGAGATGCTATTAAAGTAGGGCGAAGAGGAAGTATAAATGGTTATTTGACTCTTCAAGGAAAGCAAGGACATGCAGCATATCCAGAAAAAACAATTAATCCAGTTCATCAAATATCAACAATCTTGCCAAAAATAGCAGAATTTGATTTAGATAATGGAGATGAATTTTTTGCCCCATCAAAACTTGTAATTACAGATATAAGAGCTGGTATGGAGGTTACAAATGTAACTCCTGATAAATTAGACTTGATGTTCAATGTAAGAAATTCAACAAAAACTACACAAAAAGAGATACAAACTTTAATAGATGAAAACTTTAAAGGTTTAGATTATACTTTTAAAATGACACAAGGCTCATATCCTTTTATGACAAATCAACAATCAAAAATAATATCAAAGATTGATGTAGCAATAAAAGAAGTTACAAAAGTACAAACAAAACACAGTACTGCTGGTGGTACAAGTGATGCTAGATTTTTTGGACAATTTGATATTGATACTGTAGAGTTTGGTGTGATAAATGATACTATTCACTCAATAAATGAGCGAACAACTATCAAAGAGGTTGAAGATTTAACTTCAATCTTTGAAGTGCTTATAAGAGATTTTTAGAAGTATCTTAAACTTCGTGATGACTAGAAGTATTTAGCATATCTTTCATAGATAAATAACTATTTAAAGCACCAACATAAGCCCTAGCAGATGCAATCATAGTATCTAAACTAAGTCCGTGTCCTATCATAGCTGGATTGTCCTCATTAAATATAACTTTACAAGTAACCTTTGCTAATGCATCTTTACCTTCACTTACAGATTTTACTTTATAGTCAAGTAAAGTTCCATTGTAACCAGTAATTCTATCAATTGTTTTAAATATTGCATCCATAGCACCATCGCCAATACCTGCATCAGTTATCTCTTTTCCATCGTGTTTTATAGTTACAACAGCAGATGGTACTCCCTTACTACAATCAGATATTTGAACAGCAGTTATCTCATAAGTTTTATTATTGTTCAACTTTTCATCAGTCATAATCATACGAATATCATCATCCATAATCTCTTTTTTCTTATCACATAATATTTTAAATCTTTCAAAAGAAGAGTTTAATTCATCATCTTTAATATCATTAAAACCTAAGTTTGATAACTTATCTTTAAATGCAGCACGACCAGAATGTTTACCTAAAACAATAGTATTATTTTTCTCAATTCCTATATCTTCAGGCTTCATAATTTCATATGTTTCTGCATTTTTTAGCATACCATCTTGGTGGATACCACTTTCATGTGCAAATGCGTTCTTACCTACAATTGCTTTATTTGGTTGTGGCTCAATTCCTGTAATTGTGGCTACCATTTTAGAAGCTTGATATATCTCTTTAGTATTTATTCTAGTATCAAATCCATTAAAGATATCTTTTCTAGTTTTAAGTGTCATAACTATCTCTTCCATAGCAGCATTTCCAGCTCTTTCACCTAATCCATTTATAGTACATTCAACTTGTCTAGCACCTGCTTGAATTCCAGCTAAAGTATTTGCAACTGCAAGTCCTAAATCATTGTGATTATGTAAAGATACAATTGCATCAGAATTTATACTATCAATAAAACCAACCATTTGTTTTACCATATCACCAATCTCATTTGGCAATCTATACCCAACAGTATCAGGTAAATTAATTGTAGATGCTCCAGCTTCAATAACAGCTTGTGTAATCTCTTTCATAAAAGGTATTTCACTTCTACCTGCATCTTCTAAAGAAAACTCTACATCATCAGTAAAAGTTCTTGCATATGTTACAGCTTTTACAGCTCTTTTTATAACTTCATCAGGAGACATTTTAAGTTTGTATTCCATATGAATAGGACTTGTTGCTATAAATGTATGTATTCTTTTTAATTTAGCTTTTGCTATGGCTTCACCAGCACTTTTTATATCATTATCAACAGCTCTTGCTAAAGAACAAATTGAACTATTTTGAATTGTTTGTGCAATTTGAGAAATAGCATCAAAATCCCCAGGACTAGCTGCAGCAAATCCAGCTTCAATTATATCAACATTTAATTTCTCTAATTGTTGAGCAATTTGTATCTTTTCTGCTGTATTCATTGAAGCACCTGGTGATTGTTCACCGTCTCTTAATGTTGTATCAAATATTATTATATTTTTATTTGTCATATTAAATACCCTTTATATATTGTAATTTTAGCCATTATACTTAAAATATGGTAATAAAATATTAAAACTATATTTAGATGTTAAATTTTATTTCGTAAGAATATAAAAAATACTAAACATAAAAAAGATATAAATAAAGGATAGAAGAAAAAATAATCCTTTACCACAATCTTATTTTGGTCAATCTCACTTTTCTCTAATTGATTAATATACTCATAAACATCTTTTAAATTATCTTTGTTATTTGCACTAAATGATTTTCCACCACTACTTTGAGATATTTTATCAAGTGTCAAGGTATTTGGTTCACCAATTCCTATTGTATAAATCTTTATCTTATGTTTTTTTGATAGTTTTTGTACTACTTTTAAAGGTATTGTACTTGCTGTATCTGCCCCATCTGTCAATACTATAACTATTTTTGTTTTACTTTTTCGTTTACTTAAGATATTTATACTAGTAGCAATACTATCTATTAAAGCAGTTTGAGTACCAACTATTCCTATTTTTAGACTATCTATTATTTTAATTTGTGCTTGTTTATCATAAGTTAAAGGAGATGCCATCATTACACTATTTCCAAATGCTATTAGACCTATATTGTCATTTACTCTAGTTTTAATAAAATCTTTTACAATATCACTTACAACATCCCAACGATTTTGATTTATATCTTGTTGATTAAATCCTTTTTGTCGCATAGAACCACTTGTATCAAGAGATAAAATCATATCTACACCATCAGTTTTGTTATGAACAATATTCAGCTCTTTTATTGGACTAGCCAAAGCAATAATGGCAAATAAAATAGTTAGCCATTTTAAAATACTACTTAAAGAGCTATTTATAGATTTAGTTTCATTATATATATTTAAGTGAGGCATATAGTATGACTGAACTTTTGGCTTACAAAACTTAGCACAAATTATGAAAAGTACTAAAACTAAAAATACTAAAGGGTACTCAAAGATTAAGTTATCAAACATCTAAACACTCCATAAAGTTTTTAAAACTCTGTTTTGTCTTTTCATCAAATTGATTAATATCTTTTTTGTATTTATAGCTTTCCAACTCTTCTACAAGCTGACCAATCAACTCTTTTTCTCTAACACTATTAGCTATTAAAATCCCATATTTAGTAATGATATAAGCACTATTTTTGGTATCATTCAAATCTATATCATTTAATATTGCTAAATACTCTTTTCTAATATTAGGCTTTTTATTTTTAAAATATCTATAAACAAAATATATAAATATCACTACTAAAATAGCCCCAAAAACTATCAAACCATAGAATAAATATATAGATATATCAGGAACTTCAACTATATCTTTTATATCGTGTATTTTTAGTTCATTCATTTTATACTCATTAAATGCAATAGTTTTGAAAGAGGTGATTCATCTGTATAGATTTTTGTAAATCTTATACCACACTTTTGAAAATGCTCATAAAGTTTGTGGTCATTTTTTTTAACTTTTAGTTTATAGTCATTTACCAAAGAGTTATTTAAGTCCCCACTAAATACTTGATTGTTTTGAGGGTCAATAAGGTTTACACTACCAAGTGCTTTAGGCTCTTCTTCAAACTTATCTCGTACAATAACAGCTACAACTTCGTGCTTCTTAGCTAATACTCGTAAATCAAGAGTATCAATATCAAAAAAATCACCAATTAAAAAGATAATAGATTTTTTCCTAATCATTTTGAAAAGGTCATTTACAATAGTAGTATAAGACACTTTATGACCTTTTGAGCTATAGTTAAAAATATTTTCCACCATAGTAGTAACACCAAAAAGTTGTTTTGTTTTTTTAGTATTTAGTTCTACAGTATCATTTGCAATAAAACTATCAAACCTATCCCCTTGCTTCACACAACTAAATCCCAATATAGCACTAACTTCACTAATAATCTCTTGCTTAAACTTATGTGTTCCAAAATAAACACTACCACCTAAAATAGGTACGATACTAACATTTAATTCCCTTTGAGAATGAAAAACTTTAACATAAGGTTGTTGCATCTTAGCACTAATAACCCAATCGATTTTTTTAACATCATCCCCAGATTCATATTCACGAAGCTCAACAAAATCATACCCTTCACCTTTTAGTAAAGTAGTATTATTTCCAAGAACTTCACTGAAAACAGCTCTCCGACTTTTGATAAGAATTTTTTGTAAAACTTTATTTTTCATATATTTTAGTAATTTAATCCTACAGCATCTCTAATGATTTTCATTTTCTCTTGAGCAATTATTCTAGCTTTGTCTGCACCTTTAGCTAATATCTCTTTTACTTGGGCAGGATTGTTCATATAATGTTCTCTTTTTTGAGCATACGGTTCAAAGTGTTCATTTATCTTATCAAGAAGTGTAAGTTTAAAATGCCCATATCCTTCACCAGCAGTACCATATCTTTTTTGTAAAGCAAGAAGTTCATCATCATTCATAAATAATTTACAAAGAATATAAACATTGCAGTTTTCCCACTCTTTTACTTCATCAAGCTCTTTACTATCTGTTACTATTTTCATCACTTGTTTTTTCAAAGCTTTTTTTGTACCAAACATATCAATAGTATTTCCATAACTTTTTGACATCTTAGCACCATCTACACCTGGAACACTTTGTACATTTGTATCTATTTTGTGTTCAGGCATTGTTAAAATATCACCATAAGTATTGTTAAAAGTATTTGCAATATCTCTTGCCATCTCTACATGTTGAATTTGGTCTTTCCCAACTGGTACAATATTTGAATCAAAAAGTAAAATATCAGCAGCCATTAAAACAGGATAAGAAAAAAGCCCATGATTTGCATTTATACCTTTTGAAGTTTTATCTTTATAACTATGAGCTCTCTCAAGCAATCCCATAGGAGTATGATTTGATAGTATCCAATACAGTTCCAATACTTCAGGCACATCACTTTGCACCCAAAATGTAGATTTTTCAGGATCCATACCAAGAGCTAGAAAGTTTACAGCAGCTTCAAAAATATTCTTTTGTAAAAACTCTTTATCTTTTACAGAAGTTAAAGCATGATAAGAAGCGATAAAAGCAAATAGTTCTCCATCATCTTGACTCTCAATCATCTTTTTTATCATTCCAAAATAGTTACCTATATGTATAGTTCCTGATGGTTGTATCCCTGATAATATTCGCAAAGTTTTTCCTTGTAGTTTTATACAAAAATTATAACCATTAGTTTATTAAAGTTCATTGATAAGTTTTGGAATATAAATGGTATAATAGATATATAAGAATATATGATAAATATTCGCTAATTTAATCTAAGTTTAAGAAATGTATGGTATAGTTTTCAAAATGAAACTATCTTAAAGAAATATTAAAGAGGAAAACTAATGAAAATAACAAATTTTAAAAATATATTTATACCTATTATATCTACTGTTATATTATTTAGTTCTTCTGTTTATGGGGCATCTGTAGAATGTGATGACGGTACTGATATATGTAATCCATATGGAAATGATTACCTCTATCTTTCTAGTAGTCCTGCAAATCCAGGTAGATTAGATTATGGATTTGAGAAGAAAGCTAATACAAAAGCAAATCTAAGAGTAGATGTAGGTATTGATTCTCCGTTTCTAAGGTACTTAGATAATGTATATATGACCAGTAGATCAACCGTTGACAGAATATATCATGTTAAAAGTCTGAGAATATCTAATACTTCACTAACTATTGGAACTGAAGGTAATAAACCAGGAATTCATAACTCTAATGTAAGTGTTAAGGATGGTGGGAAATTATATATATCAGGTGGTCAATATATAGGTGATAATGTAACAATAGGTATGAATGGAACTGGAAGACTACTATTAAGGGGTGGTTCATATACTAACCCAGCATCTATTACTGGAACTGGTGAACTTTATCTTTTTAGTGGTGATATAACATTATATAATAATATTGCAGGATCTAAATTAACTGTTCAATCTAATACAAGAACAAACCAAGATGTAGTGTTTAAGAGTACATCTACTAAAGCTGGTGTTACTTTAACTGTAGATGGTACTATTAAGAATAGATTAGGAAATGTTGTAAATAAAGGAACTATCACAGTACACGGATCTTCTCCGGTTACAATAAATGATATTGAAGAATTTGGAATCTTACAAAAAAATGGTAAAGTTACATTTGGACAGGGGTATGTATTAGGTTCAGTAGGTGACTTTGATTCAGATGCAAACATAAGATGTACTTCTGCAAGTATAGTTAAGACATACAGTAATAGTACTTCTGCAGGAACTACTTGGGTGATAAATGATAATAAATGGAAGACACCTAGAACAACTGTTGAATCAGGTGGTATCTTAGAGTTTGCTGTTATTGGTGATGCTCCTTTGAGTACAATAACTATTAAATCAGGTGGTAAAGTACTTTTAGGTAATGAATACAAAGAAGGTTATACAACTAGTATGACTATTGATTCTGGTGGTTATGCAACTTATGGAACACTAAATATTAATGATATTAACAATACTGGAAATTCAGTAACTACTCAAATTTTAAATATGGATATTTCAAATAATTATACTATAAATGGTAAATTAGAAGTATTAGATAGAATAAATTTTTCAGGTGATATACCAAATGTAGAAGATTCACCTCAAGGTACTGTTTTTACTATTTTAAATAGTACTAACAATTCAGTAAAACATAAAACCACTGCACATTCAACTGATAGAGTTAAATATGTATTTGGTTATTCAACAGGTCCAATAACAGCAACTTCAAGATTTAAACCAGTTATATGGTTAGAAAGATTAAATGTAGCTGCAGCTCTTACACCTGACGCAGTTGCTACTGCACAAGCAGCAGTAGATGTATTTAAAGTTTTGACAAATCCAACAGCTGCAGAAGTTACAACAGTTAGAGATGCCATGGATGTAGCAAATGGAATTGTTGATACAGCAAATAATGCTAAAGAGAAATATATAGCTAGTACAATAGAATTTGGAGAAAATCAACAAGCACATACTGCAATTACCACAATAGTAGAAGCACAAAGACAATTTAATGAAGCTATTCAATTAGAGGAAAGTACTGATGCAATAGTTTTAGAAAAATATAACTTAGCAAATGCAGCAACAGCAGAAGGAAATGAAGCTCTTAATAAAATAAAAAATGTAGCAACTGGATTTAAAACATTAGAAAATCCAACAGTAGAACAAATAGAAATTTTAACTCAGCTAATTACTTATGCAGAAGGTAAAAGAACTCTTTCAAATGATGCTAATACTGCATATGGAAGTAATGTTAGTACATATCATGAGATAGAAGATACATCAATAGCTCTAAATGCAGCTAAATTAAATCTTTTTAGTCCTGCTATAACAGAAGCAGCTAAAGCAATAATAACAATAACTCTAGCTCAAGTATCAGTAAATGAATTTAAACTAAATAAGAATCCATCAGCAAGTGATATAAATACAACACAAACTGCAATTGATGAAATTGCTCCACTTATTATAAGTGCTCAATCAGAAGCTACTACATATACAGATGCATATAATGATGCGGGAAGTTTAATAACATTTAATGCTAGTAGTACTAGTGATATTCAAAGTCAATTAGATGCTGCAATAGCTTTAGAAGTTGCTAGTGATGCAGAATTATTAGTTTTATTTAATGATGCAAACACTAAAACAGCAACTGCTAATACAGCAATTGCAACTGCAAAAACAGCTGCAGATGATTTTGCAGCAATTGCCACTGCTGATGTAACACAAGATAATATTAATACCGTTCAACAAGCCATGGCTTCATCAGAAATAGCAAATACAGCAGCATCTTCATATGTAGAAAAAGCAATATTTTTGGGTGAAGTAGAAGATACAAGTGTAGCCAATAATGCTAATACAAGTAATTTATTAAATATAGCTATTATAACAGCTACCCAAGCAAATATAGCGATAATAGAAGGTCAATGGGCAGTAGAAACTTTAATTGCTGCAACAACAACTGCAACAATAGTACCAGCTATTGCGGATGCACAAGCAGCAATAGATAAAGCAATTAATGCAATTGCAGCAGCAACTACAGCAGCAGCAAATACAAGTAATAGCCCAGCAATAGGGACAATTGGAACTGTTGAGGGGAATTTAAAAACAGCATATGCAAATTTTGGAGATGCAATATTACCTGATTTAATTAGTGATTCAAATACAACAGCACAAACTGCAAATACAGCAATAGTAGATGCGAATACAACAGTAGCTGATTTTTCACTACTTACAAATCCAACAGCTCAAGATATTGCTAATGCACAAGCTGCAATTGATAGTGCAAATGAAAAAATCCTAACAGCACAATCAATAGTAAATGCTTATGAAAGTGTTGCTAGTGAAATAAATGCAACAGTAGAAACAACAACAGTAATAAATACAACATCAGCAGTACAAATAGCACTTAATACTGCAATACAAGCTGAAATTGATAGTGATGCTATTGTATTAAGTAAATTAAATGATCTAAATGATAAAATTAAATTAACACAAGGACCAATAGCAGCAACACAAATGGTGATGGATATTTTAAAAACTATGCCAAATCCAACTTTGGCTGAAATCCAACAAGGACAAGATATACTTGATAAAGCACCACCATTTATAAATGCTGCAAATGATGCTAAAACTTTATATGAAACTACTGCAACTGATGCAGGCGAAACAATTATTCCAATAACAGTAGGAGATATAACTACTGTGCAAAATTATGTAACAGCATTAGTATCTCTACAAAATACAAAGATAGACCTTGATGCTAAGATAATAGTAGCAAATGATGCAATTGAAGCAGCAAAAATAGCAGTTGCTCATTTTAGAACACTTAGAAGCCCAACACAAGCTGAAATCCAAACACTAAAAGATGCTATAGATGCAGCAGATTTAGCAAAAGCAGATGTAGTAGCTACTCAAGAACTATATTCAGGTTATGCTTCTACTACAGAAAAAACTGAAGAGATTTTCACACCAATTGTTATATTAACTACTCAAGAGCAATCAAGTTTAGATATAGCTCAAGCAAAAGTTGATTTATTGAAAAATGCTCAAGAAGCAAAAATAGCAGCCCAACAAGAAATAGCAGATGCAAATACAATAATAAATGACTTTAAATTAATTCAAAATCCAACACCAGAACAAATAGCACAAGCACAAACTGCTATAGATAATCTAAACAATGCAATTAAAAAAGTAGAAGAAACAGCAAAACTAGCAGGTATAAAACCAGATTCTACAGTTTTAAGTGATGCAAAAATATTAGATGTATTAAATACAGCAATAGTAAAATCAAATGATGCAAATATAGCAATTGCTGAAGCTATCATAGCAGCTGAAACTTTTGCAGATATAGAAGAACCATCACCACAACAAATAGAAACAGCACAAGCAGCAATGAAAAAAGCCAATGATACCGTACTAGCAGCAAAAGCAGCAGCTACTTTATATACAAATACAGCTACTAGTACAAATAATGCAGTTGATGCAACAATATCTAGTGATTTGGTTTTAGTAGAGTTATCAAATAAATCAACAGCTACAGCAACATCTACAAATATAGCAGTTAAAGAATTAGCTAGAATAATAGCTGACCCTAATGCTACACAAGAAGATATTATTAAAGCTGCAGTAGAGGCTAAAATTGCAAAAGAAGTATCAGATACAGCAGCAACAGCTTTAACTACAGAAGATTCAAGTGTAACTATTATAGAAGCAGAAGCACCTGTAATACCAAATGATATTAATACCACAGTATTAACAGCTGCAGTTGATGCAGAAAAAGCTAGTGATGCTGAAGTTTTAGGTTTATTAAATACAGCAAATGAAAAATCAAACTTAGCAAATATAGCAGTTGCAGCAGCACAAGCAGCAATTGATTTAT
>CAYUNC010000024.1:0-13848 GCA_964445915.1 uncultured Arcobacter sp. | reverse complement strand
TTTGAGAAACATCTAAGTCGTATAATATCTGAAGAAAAATATACTGTTGTTATTATCAAACAAAGAGGAACTCCTCCAAATGTTTCTAGAGTTTTAGAAGCTATTATCTCTCCTGGTACAAACTTTGATTTTGTACTTAATAGTGATGAAAACAATATAACATCTATACTTATAGATAAAGTAAATAACAACTATCTAGTAGGGTATAGTGCTATTGATGTTACTACTGGAAAGTGTTATTACAATGAAGTATATGGTACAAGTGAAGATACAAGTTTTGCACTTGATGAAGTTTTTAATTATATGAATATGCACAAAACTAGTGAAGTTATTATATCTTTTGCATCTAAAGATATTGACCAGCAAGAGGTTTTGCAGTATTTAGAACTTGAACACAAAACTTATCATATCTCAACTTTTAAACCAAAGATAAACTATCAAAATGAACTATTTAAGAACATCTTTGAAATAGAATCTTTACTTACACCTATAGAACATCTAAATATGGAAAGATACAATCTTGCAACTCAATGTTTAGCAGTATTGTTAGACTTTATTATCACTTGTGATAGTAGTATTTGTCAGAAGTTATCATATCCTATTAAGTTAGATGTTAGTCGTTATATATATCTAGGAAACAATGCCTTAGAACAATTAAATATATTAGAAGAGAAAAACCAACTAAGCATTAGTAGTCTTATAAACAATACATCAACAGCAATGGGAAAAAGACTTTTAAAAGAGCGATTGACTCATCCTATAAAAGATGAAAAAGAGCTTTTACAAAGGTATCAGTTATCAAAAGACCTTTATGATTATCATTCGCCTATTGAAAATGAATTGGCAAATATATATGATATAGAAAGACTTACGAGAAGAATTAAATTAAATAAAATTCACCCTTTTGAATTAAGCTATTTGTATGATTCGCTTATAAGTATAAAAGAGGTTGTTAAGTTTATGGAAAACTATAAATTTTTCAAGCCACCTTGTAGTAGTGAAGAGTTAGAACTTTTTATGCTTCAAATAACAAATACTTTCAATCTTGAACTATGTGGTAAGTATATGTTAAAAGATATAGATACAAATATATTACAAAAAGATATCAACAGTGAGATAGATGCTCTTGAAGAGGAAAATAGACAATTAAAAGAGAAGTTAAATGTCTTTAAAAGTCATATATTAAAATATCTAAAAAGTACAGATGGAAACTTTATTCAAATCAATAGACTTGACAAAGAGGGCTTTTTCTTACAGCTTACAAAGACAAGATATTCACTTATAAAAGATGAGCTTTTAGAATCGCATTTGATTATTGATGATGAATTATATTTGTTCAAAGATTTTAAGATAAAAGTACAAACTACAAATGTAAAAATATCAAACAAACTTACAGATACAATCTCTGATAAGTATATACATAATCTAAAAAAGATAATAGCATTAAACAAAATAGCTTTCAAAGAACAAATCACAATCTATGAACAAAAGTATGCTACAACTTTAATAGATATTTGTATGTTTATAGCACAAGTAGATTTAACAGTATCAAATATAAAAACATCAAAAAAGTTTAACTACACTTGCCCTAAGATTGTCAAGTCAACTACTCAAAGTCCAAACTTCTTAGAACTTATAGAGTTAAGACATCCTATTATTGAGAGCAATCAAGAAAATGGAATATATGTACCAAATGATATAGTACTAGGTGATTTAACAAAAGTTAGTGAAGATTATAAAGATAATGTAATAGTAAAAAATAGTAAATATGACAATGTATTAGATGATAAGATGCACGGAGTATTGTTGTATGGTATAAACAGTAGTGGAAAATCATCTTTGATGAAATCTATTGGTATTGCTGTTGTATTAGCACAAGCTGGGTTTTTTGTACCTGCGAAGTCTATGCGATTTTGTTTGTTTGATTCTTTATTTACTCGAATTAGTGGGGCTGATAATATTAGTAAAGGATTGTCTTCTTTTGCTGTTGAGATGCTTGAACTTAAAAATATATTTAATCGTGCAACTGAAAAATCACTTGTATTAGGTGATGAGATAAGTCATAGTACAGAAACAATGAGTGGAGTTAGTATAGTAGCAAGTGCTATACTTAAACTTGCTAAATATAAATCTATCTTTGTATTTGCTACACATCTGCATCAGCTACCAAAACTTGAAGAGTTAGAGAAACTAAAAAATATAATTTGTTTACATCTAAGTGTTATGTATGAGGGAAAAGAAGACAAGCTTATCTTTGATAGAAAACTAAAATATGGAAGTGGTAGTAGTATGTATGGTTTGGAGTTTGCTAAATCATTGCATATGGATAAAGAGTTTTTAGATACTGCAAATGCTATTAGAAAGAAGATTACAGATGACTATAATACAATAGAGAGATTTAGTCAAAAGAAACAAAGCAAATACAACAAAGATTTATATATCGCATCTTGTGCAATTTGTGGCTCAATAGTAGATGATATTCATCATATAAAAGAGCAACAACACGCAGATGATAAAGGTTTCATTGGACATATAACAAAAGACCATAAATATAATCTTATTCCACTATGTAAAAAACATCATAAAATGGTACATGAAGGTAAGATAAATATCAATGGATTTGTGACCACTTCAAAAGGTTTAGAATTGCATTATAGTAGTTTAGAAGAATAACTAAGTAAAAATTAGTTAAAATATTAGATTAATTTTAAGGAATATATATGAATATGGAAAATAAAGAAGTATCACAGCCAGAAGCTCAAGCACAAGACAATAGTTTACTATATGGTCTATTGGCAGCAATTATAGTGCTTATTGGATTTATGGTATATACTTATGGAACTTATACATTTCATAAAAAAAGTGATTTTAAAAGAAATTATATTAAAACAGATATGATTACATTTTCAAACTTACCTTATCAAGAGCAAGAACAATATATTTTTAGAGATGCTACTATGCCAATAATAAAAAGTACACCAGCTAAAATTGAAACTAAAATTGTTGAAGTAGAAAAAATAGTTGAAGTTGAAAAGATTGTTGAAAAAATAGTAGAAGTTGAAAAGATTGTTGAAGTAGAAAAAATAGTTAATGTTAATGAAACAGTAGTAGCTTCAAATAAACCACATATTATATTAAAAGATTTTAAAAGTTATAGATGTAAAAATATGAGAAAAGGTAATTTTTATCCAACTCAAGATTGTTCAAAATCTATGAAAAAGTTTTTATTAGATAATAATAAAGCTGTATATTATGAAGTGATTGGATTAGTTGATACTCATGAGTTTGGACTAGTACAAAAACTAAGTAAAGATAAAAGAAATAACAAAAAAGCAGTAAGTAGATTGTCACAATTTGCTCAATTAGGTCTTGCAAAACAAAGAGTTAAAGAAGCTATTTGGGATTTTGGAAAAGTTTTAGATGGGCAAAGAGATATTAGAGTTGTAAACTATACTATTAATTCAAATAAAAATGATAGAGGCTTTATAATAAGAGCATATGGAGTTAATAATAAATAATGAAAGTGAACAATAATAAAGCAAAAGAATGTAATACAAGCAGATTGTATATATTAATTTTATTATTACTAAGTACAATGGGATTTATTATATATGTATTTATGCATTATAATTTTAATAAAATGAGTAACTTCAATGAGATGTATATTAAAAAAGATGAGGTAACTTTTAAAAACCTTTCTTATTCGATACAAGAAGAATATATTCCAAAAGCAATTTTTGATAAAGAAGTTGCAAAGGTACTTAAACCATCAAAGCAAAAAGAGATAAAAGTTGTTGAAAAGATTGTAGAGAAGATTGTTGAAGTAGAAAAAATAGTAGAAGTTGAAAAGATTGTTGAAAAAATAGTAGAAGTTGAGAAAATTGTAGAAGTAGAAAAGATAGTCCAAGTTCAAAACAATACTAAATCAACAGTACCACAAAAAGTAGCTAATCAATATCTAGATAAAAAGAAAATGAGATATAAAAGTTATGTGTGTAATGACTTAGATGTAAAAACTTCAACACCTACTAAAGAATGTACAAAAAAACTTCATAAATTTTTGAGTAATTTAAAAGATACTAAATTATATGAAGTTATTGGTATAGTTGATATTACTGATTTATCTAATGTAAAAGAATTATCATCATATGTTAGACTTGGAATTTCACAAAGAAGAGCAAATGAAGCTAAATGGATTATTAAACAATATTTAAAAAGTTCAACAACTATTGAATTAGCAAGTTATCATATAAACTCAAAGCATGGTCAAAGAGGTTTCATTATAAGAGCCTATAAATAAGTGACAACTTATGATATAGCAATTATAGGAGCAGGGGCTAGTGGCTTAATGCTAGCTTCACAACTTCAAGATAAAAATGTATGCCTAATAGACAAAAATAGTGACATAGGTGCTAAGATAAAGATTAGTGGTGGAGCTAAATGTAATATCACAAACAAATATCTTAGTAGTGATAAATTTCTTGGAAATGAAGAGTTTATTGATGAGGTATTTAACTCATTTAACAACAAAGACTTATTGAATTTTTTAAATAAAAATGGTGTCTATCCAAACCTAAATGAAAAGATTGTAAAAGGTACATACTTTTGTAATAGTAGCCTTGATGTAATTGATATGTTTAGAAAACTAACAAAAAAAACAAAGCTATATTTAGAAACAATTGTAAATGAAGTAACATACAATAACAACTATTATGAAATCCAAACAAATAACAATACAATAAGAGCAAAAAAACTTGTACTAGCTTCTGGTGGATTATCTTATGCAAGTATTGGGGCTACTGATATTGGATTTAAAATAGCATCTTCTTTTGGACATAATATAATCATACCTAAACCTGCACTTGTAGGATTTACAGTACAAAAAGACCAGTTTTGGTTCAAAGATTTAAGTGGATTGTCTGTAGATGTATCAATTAAAATTAATGATAAAAAAATAGATGGAATGATGTTATTTACACATAAAGGTTGTAGTGGTCCTGCAATTTTAAGTACATCATTGTATTGGAAAAAAGGTCAGTTTAGTATAGATTTTGCACCTACAAAAGATAGCTATTTACCAAAAAGATTTAAAAAAGCAATCAAAGATATGAATATGGATATTCATAATTATAGTATGGCTCCTGCTGGAAACTTTGGATATACAAAAGCAGAAGTAACATCAGGTGGTGTAGACATAGATGAAGTTGATGTTAAAAGTATGGAGAGTAAACTACAAAAAGATTTATACTTTTTAGGTGAAGTTTTAGATGTAACGGGAGAGCTTGGTGGATATAATTTTCAATGGGCATTTTCTACAGCACAAAAAATGGCAAATTTTATAAAAATTAGCTATAATCAACCATAATAAATAATAAGGGTATACCAATGTATAAAATAGCAGTAATAGATGATGAAATTGATATTTTAGAAATTGTAGAAAAATATTTAACAAGAAAAGGTGACTTTGAAGTTGATACTTATCTAAATCCACTTGAAGCACTAAAAAATAAAGAAAATAACTATGATGTTATTTTATTAGATGTAATGATGCCTCAGATGAATGGTTTAGATGTTTTAGAAGAATTAATTAAATTCAATCCTAAACAAAAAGTTATTATTATGACAGCTTATTCAACATTGAATACAGTTCTTGAATCTCAGAAAAAAGGTGCTGCTCATTACCTTATGAAGCCTTTTGAATCTTTAGATCTTTTACATAAAAAAATAAATGAAATAATTGCCTCTTAGGTAGATTTAGTAAATAGTGAAAATAGCATTTATAGGTGATATAGTAGGTCGCCCAGGAAGAAAAATAATCAAGCACAACTTATTAGGTTTGAAAGAAAAATATAACATTGATTTTATTATTGCAAATGGTGAAAATGCTAGTCATGGTTTTGGATTAACTGTGAAAAATGCAGATGAACTTTTTAAATGTGGAATAGATATTATTACAGGTGGAAATCACTCTTGGGATAAAAAGCAAGATATGGTAACACTACTTAAAACAAAGCCAGTTTTACGACCAGATAACTATCCTGAAGGTGTGGATGGAAGTGGTGTAAAGATTGTTGAAGTTAATGGTGAAAAACTTGCTATTGTAAATCTTATGGGTGTAGCTTGTATGCCACAAGTTTTAAATCCATTTACACATGCACAAGAAGTAATAGAAAAATTGCAAAAAGAAAATATCAAACATATCTTTGTAGATTTCCACGCAGAGATGACAGCAGAAAAAAGAATTATGATGCAACTTTTACAAGGGCAGGTTAGTGCTATTTGTGGAACTCATACACATATAGGAACTGATGATTTAGAAGTTACATCTGGAACTTTTTATGTTACTGATGTTGGTATGACTGGGTGTAGAGATAATGTTATTGGTATGGATAAAAAGATACCTATTCAAAAAGCACTTACTGGAATTGGTGGGCATTTTGATATACCAAATAATTGTAAGTCAGTTATGCAAATAATTATTATGAATTTAGATGAAGATGGTAAATGTGATGAAGCTTTTAAGTTAAAGTTATATGATGACCATAAGCCAATATCATCATCGGCTGTTATAAACTAAACTGAATTAAATTTTAGTTAAAATAAATAAAAATAATCCAAAGGATTAACTTATGATAATAATTCCTCAAACTAAGGGTGGTGTTGGAAAATCAACATTAGCTATGCAAGTTATCGCACCGTATTTATATAAAAAACACGGTAAAAAAATAACATACATTGAAATAGATGATGAGAATAATGACTCACAAAGTTTTAATCGTACTGAAATAGTAAATAAAAGTATGCTAAAAACAAATAAACTAACTCAACTAGATGAACTAATCTTAATGGATGACAATCATGAAGTGATAGTAGATGTAGGTGGAAATAAAACTTCATCTTTAGTTCTTGATGAGATAGCAAAAATAGGAACTTTTGGAAATGTAAAATGGATAGTGCCTTTAGGTGATGGGGAACTAGATGGAAAGAATGCAATTGCAACTATGAAAAAATTAAAGAAAATAGAGCCAAATGCTGAAGATAATTTAATCTTTGCATTAAGTCGTGCTATTTCACCTGAACAAGATTATTTAGAAGAACAATATGTAAACTTCTTTGGACATAAATATCTAGGTTGTAAATCAACAATAACAGAACTTGTAAATGAAGCAAAATATATACCTGTAGTAAATGATAAGATTATAACTATGAGTAGATACTTAGGAAGTACAGTTTGGGAAATGGCTCACAACAACACTGACTTTGCAACAAAAGCGATGGAAGCTAGAGATTCAGGTGATGTTGAGATGGCTAGAAAATACTTATTTTTTAGACGGATGCAAACTGAAGCAAAAGCTTATGTTTTAAATAGTTTAAATGGTATTTTTTGTTCATTAGATAAGTGGATTGATATAAAATAATGAGTGATATGAGTTTTAAGCAAGCTAAAGAGCTTGTAGAAAGATTGGAATTTACAGAGATTAGTTTGAAAAATACTATGGGATATATTGAACAATCATCAAGTAACTTTGATAATTCACTAAAACAACAAGAAACAATTTTACAATTAATCCCTAAAAATGACCAAAAATTAAATAATATGAAAATAATAGTTGCATTAAATATTGGAGTTATAGTTGGACTTCTTATTGGCAAATATTTATTGTAAGGTATAAAATGGCAGAAGAAAATAGAGACAATCAAGAAGATATAATCAAAATGTTTAATGAGATTGCTAAGACATATGATATAGCAAATAGAGTTTTAAGTATGGGTATAGATAAGTTATGGAGAAGAACAGCTTGTAATATGGCTTTTGATTTTTATGATAAAAAAAGAATTGATACTATTGTTGATGTTGCTTGTGGTACTGGTGATTTGATGATTGATTGGGAGCATACTGGGGCAAAAAAAGGTATAAGTATTTCAAACATTATTGGAATAGACCCAAGTGTAGGTATGATGGAAGTTGGAAAGACAAAGATAGGTCACAGAACTTTTATAGAAGCAGGAGCCGAAAAACTACCACTTGAAAATGAAAGTGCTGATTTTATCTCTATATCTTATGGAATAAGAAATGTAGTCCAAAGAGAAGAAGGTCTTAAAGAGTTTGCAAGAGTTCTAAAAAAAGATGGACTTTGTGTTATTTTAGAATTTACTAAAAATGATAAAGATAATCTTGGTGCAAAAATATCAAAGTATTATATGAATAATATTATGCCACATATTGGAGGACTTGTATCTAAAAATAAAGATGCATATACATATTTACCAGAATCTATAGAAAATTTTATCACAACTAAACAGATGTGCGATGAATTAAAATCAGTTGGATTGGAACCTGTTTTTGTAAAAGGTTATAGTTTGGATATGAGTACTACTTTTATAGCTAGAAAGATTTAGTAGGAAGTTAGATTTGTAGTTTTACCAAGACTAACTTAATAGTCTTGGTATTAGATAGTTTGAAACTATCTAATTGACGAATCTCTTGATTTGTCTTTTGTATCAACCCAGATATTTGGAGTTGATCCACCAGGTGTTAAGAATATCTTAGCATCTTTATTAACTTTAAGTGCTTCATTAAATTTACCTTGAACTTTAATTTGTTCTAATGTTAAAAGTTTAGGTGTTAAAGATTTACTTACTAAATCATTTGCTTTAGCTTGTGCTTTAGCTTCAATATGAACTGCATCTGCACGACCTTGTGCTTCAATTCTATTCTTATCAGCTTCACCTTGCGCAAGTGCTGCTTTCTTTTGAGCTTCTTGTTTTGCTCTTAGAACTTCATATTTAACTCTCTCAGACTCTTGATTTGCAACTTGTACTTTTTCAATTTGGTCTTTAATCTTTGAAGGAAGAACAATCTCTCTTAATTGAACTGATTCAATAGAAACTGGTTTTCCAGTTAAAGATTCAATCTCTTCTCTAATACCATTTTCAATTTTTGTAGCTATTACATTTCTTTGCATAGGTAAATCTTCTGCATTAAATCCACCAACAACATTTCTTACAATATTTCTAACAACTGGATTTACAATCTTATCTTCCCAAGAAAGTCCCCAAGTAGCAATAGTTGTTGGAGCACCGTGAGGTAAAAGTTTATATTGTACAGTTAATTCAATACTTACAGGTAACCCTCTAGCATCAAGAATATTAATTGCAGGATTGATTTTAATTCCAGCACCCATTCCACTCATATCTTCAACAGATTTATAGTTTATAAGTCTTACTTTTGTATCAACAGTTATAACTTTTTGAACTATTGGAATATATAAATGAAATCCAGGTTGTAAAGGTTCAGTTTCATATTTACCTGTAGTAACTTTAATCCCAACTTCACCAGAGTTAATAATTACAAATGGCTTTGCCATAAATAAAATTACAACAATAATAATTACAGCATAAAATGCTCCACCTTTACCATTTAAACCTTTAAAAATATCAGGTGTTTCAAATGGTGGTTGAAAATCTCCATTGTTGTTTGAGTTGTTGTTTGAACTATTGTTCCCACTTCCATTGTCTTTTTGTCTATTTTTGAAATAATCGTTGTCGATTGGCATTTATATTTTCCTTGTTTTTTTAATTTAATTTTTTAGTTTATGTATGTTAGATGTTTAATGTACTTAGGATTTCTCCCAGCTACTACATCAAAATAAGCAGATTGAATCTTCTCAGTTATTGGTCCTCTTGAACCACAACCAATAATTCTAGCATCTACATCTTTTACAGGTGTAATCTCAGCAGCAGTTCCAGTTAAGAAACACTCATCACAAATATATACTTCTTCTCTTGTGATTTTTCTTCGCTCAACTTCAATACCCATATCTTTAGCTAAATCTATAACAGTAGCTTGAGTAATTGATTTAAGTGAGTTGTCATTTGGTGGAGTGATAAGTTTCCCATCTTCTACCATAAAAAAACAAGCTCCACTAGCTTCTGCGATATAACCTTGGTCATCTCTCATAAGTGCTTCATCATAACCAGCTTCAACTGCTTCAAACTTTGCCATTTGAGAGTTTAAGTAGTTTGCAACGGCTTTTGCTTTACCCATTCCAGAAGTATTTCCACCTCTAGTCATAGAAGCAATTTTAAGTCTAATTCCATTTTTAAGACCATCTTCACCTAAATATGCTCCCCATTTCCATGCACTAATAGAAACATTTACAGGACAATCTTTATGGTAAAGTCCCATAACTCCATAACCTAAATAAACCAACGGTCTTATATAAGCACCTTCAAATAGTTCATTTTCTTGTAAAAGTTTTACTTGTGCATCGTTTAGTTCTTCAACTGTATAAGGTACATTAATCATAGTCATTTTAGAAGAATCTAAAAGTCTTTGAGTGTGTTCTTGAAGTTTGAAGATTGCACATCTACCATCTTCTGTTTTATAAGCTTTTGTACCTTCAATAGCACCATTTCCATAGTGCAAAGTGTGAGTTAGTACATGAACTTGTGCTTCATCCCAAGGGGTTAGCTTTCCGTCCATCCATATATATTTTGCTTTTTCCATCTTTTGTATCCTAATTCTAATAATTAGACATTTTATCTAAATATTGATTAATAATTTATTTCTAAAGATGGCATAATAGCTTTATACTTATTTATAGTATTTGTAATAGTATCAACAGTATCACTAATATCAACTTTTTCTAAAACTTTAATTTGTGGATAGTTACTAATAATACCTTCAAAGTTTTTAACAACTTCTACAATATCTTTACCATTTACAATAGGGATATTGTATTGACTTAAAAGTTCTAAATCCTCTTTAGTATCTTTATCTTCTCGTGGATAAAATACAGGACAATTACCAGAAGCCATAGATTCAAAAGTTGCATTTACAGATGAAGTTAAAAGATATTTTGTATTTGTAATTGTGTCAAAATATTCCTCTTCTTCTATAATCTCTTTGAAGTAGGGCTTTAGTTTGTCATCGTTTCCTAAAAAGAAATAATGCCCCATAAGTAAAGGTATATCTTGAGTTTCACAATCTTTACAAATAGTTTTTAGTAAGCTATCTTTATAGTCATCATCTCCAAAAAAGAATGCTTTTTGAATACTTTGATTTCCTTTTGTAAAAAACTTATCATCAACTAAAGTTTTAGGAATATCAACACCAACTTCAAAAAGATGTGTACAGTATTCAGCCATAAACTTTCGCATCTCATCTGATGGTTCATCACTATCAAAGATTAGCATATCTGCTCGTTCCATAAGATTAGGAAGATTTCCAATGATATCTATTCCTATACCTTTATAAACATCTAAATCTCTAGCAAAAGTTGCTGCTCTATAGTCACTTGTAGTTAAAATTGGGTCACAATCTTTTAGTTTACTAAATATAACAGACCCTCTTCTTATAGCTTCAAGTCCAACATTGTGTCCACTTTTAGCATATAAATAAATATTCATCTAAAATCCTTATTTAAAATTTATCATAAACATTAAATCTTTTATTGTAAATATACTACCAATAAATAAAAAACTAATTGCTACTTTAAATATATCATTGTTTCCAAAAAATATACCAAAAGCTCCTATAACTACACCAACAGATGTAAATCCAAACTGAAACTTAGCACTAAATACTGGTACCATATCAGCTAACATTGGTACTTTTTGTTTCCCAATTAGTGGCGAAAATCTTTGATACCAAACTAAAAATGGAACTATTTTATATAGATGTCCTGTGATGATAAAAGTTATATATCCAAGAAATACAACCCAACCAATAGTTAAAAGTAAATTTCCACTTGGAAAAAATAGATATAAAATACCTAAGATAATAGATACTATTAAACTACTATATGAAAATAATAGTGAGTGTAAATATATATCTTTGTCTAGTCTTACTCTTGTCTTATATATTACATAAATTTGATAAAAGTACAATATCAAAGCAACAAGACTCAATAAATATCCACTATATTCAACGATATAACTATCAATAATACTTGAAATCATAACTAATACAACACCAATACTCATACTCCATAAAGCATAAGTAACTGGCTTCCAACTAAAACTATGACTTAGCCAAAACATAGGTAAAAGTACTAAACTCATACCCATAATAGTAATTCCAACATATCCACCTAATACTAGATATATGTGAGCTTTAAGTAGTGAATCAATATCTACACTAATAGTCCCAGCATATCCAAGTGCCATTAAAATACCAAAAATAAGTCCTAAAAATAGAAAAGTATTTGCTAATAATACACTTGTCATTACAAGATTTAATTTCTTTACTTTATTGATAGTTAAAAAAGTTTCAAGTACAAATATAAGTAAAGATACAAGTACAACTATACCACCATAAGGAAGTAGGGCAGGACTTGCTAAAAATCCATAGCCCATAAGAATTGTACCAATTAAAAGTAGGGGATATATAACATAATACAAATCAACAGCAAAATGTCCAACTTCAAGTACAACAGGTACAAGTTGAGCCATTGCTCCAAAGATTACCATCATCACAAATCCAAGTAAAAATATATGAACCCATGATAAAGTTATATTATCTAAACTTCCAATTGTTGAAACATCAAATCCAAAAAGTAAAGCAACACTTACAACAAAAAAAATAGCACCTATTATAAAATAAGGTGCTATAAGTTTAAAAGGTGGTGCGAAGTCTTGTGAAACTGCCATTAGCTGTTACAGCTTCCTCCACCACCTGAACAACCTTGGTCGTTAAAATCAGTAGTGTTTTCTCCACCTTTTTTTGTAAAAGTGATTTTAAATGTAGCATCTGTTTGCTCTTGAACATCAAAAGTAAAATCAGCTTCAATCTTTGGAAAAAGTCCCATAGGTGCTTTGCTGTTAATCATCACTAAGTTTTCACCATCTTTAAGAAGTTGAAGACCACACATTGCATTTACCATTGGTTCTGGATGACCTGCTTTACTACTATCAAATTGATAATGTACTGCTCCATTTTCCTCATACTTGTGAAATGGAACTGTTGCTCCGTTTACTTCTACTTGTTCTGCCATATCTGGTAATATATTCATTTTATTTCCTTTTTTATTTTAAATTTTTATAAGTATAACTAATTAAGACTATTTTTGTCTTAATTAATGTCAATTTTCTGATTAAACTGGTAAAACTCTAATATTTTCATCTACTTTAGCTTTAAGTGTAGATTCAATCGCATATAAAGTTCCTGTACTTCCTGAAGCACAACTACCACAAGCACCTAAATATCTAATATAAATATCGTAGTAAGGAAGATTTTCTTTGATATCAATAATCTCCATATCTCCACCATCCATAACTAACATAGGTCTAATATATTCATCAATCACAACATCAACAGCTTTAATTCTTTGAACTATTGTCATCTTATCAAAACTATTTGTTCCAGTTTCAGTTGTATTAGCAGCCTCTTCAAGTTTTGTTCTATCCATCTCTTCTCTAACATCAGCTAAAATATCTACTAAATAAATATCTTTTGGCTCATGACCACCAGGACGAATACAAGATTTACAAAAACTTCCAGCTTTAGTAGTTTCGATAACCTCTTCAATAGTTTTCAAATCATTGTCTTTAATAGCTGTTATTAACTCTTGCTTTGTAACTCTAGCACACTCACAAACGATATCTTGGTTTGCTAAAGTTTCTCTATCCACACCTTTATATTGTGCAGCAGCTTCAAGTATTACATCATAAGCCATAACAGAACAATGCATTTTTTGAGGTGGAACAGCAGGTGTCCCATCATCATCTCTTAAAAATGCTTCCACTTCTGTATTTGTAATAAGTATCGCTTCATCTACTGTTTTACCCATACAAAGTTCAGCCATAGCATCACTAGATGCGATTGCAGTTCCACAACCAAAAGAT
>CAYUNC010000023.1:0-14191 GCA_964445915.1 uncultured Arcobacter sp. | reverse complement strand
G
The DNA here is from genome assembly GCA_964445915.1 of uncultured Arcobacter sp. Classification (GTDB taxonomy): domain Bacteria; phylum Campylobacterota; class Campylobacteria; order Campylobacterales; family Arcobacteraceae; genus CAJXII01. The sequence goes on along the minus strand of CAYUNC010000023.1, from coordinate 14,190 downwards.
CTTTAAAACCAGCTTCATGAGTACCACCATCTATTGTTCTAATATTATTTACAAAAGATTGTGTTTTTTCTACATAAGAATCATTGTATAATAATGCGATATCAACTTCTACACCATCATCAGCAACTGAAAAAGAGATAGGCTGAGTAATAGCAATACCTTTGTTTACATCAGTAACAAATTGAGCAATTCCACCTTCAAAATGATAAGTTTCTTCTACTCCATCTCTCTCATCTTTTAATACAATAGTAATCAAAGGATTTAAGTATGCAACTTCTCTAAATCTTTTAGATAATATTTCAAAATGAAATTCATCTGTTTCAAAAATAGAACTATCAGGAAAAAATTCAATAGTTGTACCAGTTTTTTTAGTCTTACCAGTAACTTCTAAAATACCTTTAGGGATACCTTTAGCAAACTCTTGATAATGAATCTCTCCAGCTCTGTGAATAGTCATCTTTAAATCAGCAGATAATGCATTTACAACAGATACACCAACACCATGTAAACCACCAGATACTTTATATGTATCTTTATCAAATTTACCACCAGCATGTAAAACAGTAAGTACAACAGTTGCAGCACTTATTTTTTCTACTGGGTGAATATCAGTTGGAATTCCACGACCATTATCAGTTACTTTTACAGTTTTATCTTTTGTAATAGTTACATGAATAGTATCACAGTGTCCAGCCATCGCTTCATCTATAGAGTTATCAACAACTTCATAAACTAAATGGTGTAAACCTCTTTCATCAGTAGAACCGATGTACATACCTGGTCTTTTTCTTACAGCTTCAAGTCCTTTTAGGACTTTAATATTACTAGCTCCGTATTCATTACTCATATGATTCTCCTATTTGTCTAAAATTATTGGCATTATTATTGTTATAAACTTATCATCTTCTAAATAAAATGGTAAATTTGATTCATTGAATCCTACTAATACATTTGCATTTGTTGTTGTACTTAAAAAATCTAATAGATACTTACTATTAACAGCTATATAAAAAGATTCTTCTATATCTAGTTGAACATCTATTTGTGTTTGTGCTTCACTATCTTCATCTACACTTTCAAATAAAATATTGTTATTGTTAAAAGTGATTTTAATATTTGGTTTAAGTGATGTTATTAATTTTATAGATTCTATTAAAGACTCTTTAGATAAAGAAAAACTATGTTTTAAATTAGTAGGGATAATTCTTTCATAGTCTGGGAATTTACCATTTATAAGTTTAGTAAAAAATTTATAGTTGTTATTTGATAATACAAGATTTGTTTCATCATAGTTAATACTAGCTTCATCTAAAAATATCTTTTGTATCTCAATAATAGCTTTTTTAGGGATAATTATTTGTAACTCTTCATTTGATACATTTTCTAAGTTTGCAACAGCTAATCTTCTAGTATCAGTAGCTACAAAATTAATCTTATTAGTTTTTATATCTAATAATGCACCATTTAATTCAAATTTAGGATTATTATTATCAATAGAAGGTGTTATCTTTTTAACACTATTAATTAAATTGATAATATTTATATCTAATTGTTTTAAATTTTCCATTACAGGAAAAGATGGATACTCACTAGCTTCATACATAGGAAGTTTAAAGTTTGATCTAGATTGTTTTATATTCAAATCATTACCCATAATCTCAAAGATAACATCAGTATCTTTTAGTCTTCTTAGTATGTTTAAAAGATTGCTACCATTAACAGTAGCTTTACCTTCATCAAAATTAGTAATATCAGAACAAGTTGATTCTAATCCCATCTCATAATCAGTAGCTCTTAGTGTTAAGCTATTTTGGCTAACTTCAAAATATATATGTGAAGTGATAGCACTAGCATCTTTTTTTTCCAAAAATGGTTGCATTGATGAAATAACATTTTCAACGATATGTTTGTTTATAGTAAACTTCATTTTAATTTCCCTTTTATATTAAAATTATAGTAGTAGATAGTAGTATATGTGAATAGATGAAAACAATCTCAAACCTATTTGTTTATCTAGCATTTAGATAGTGAAAACTAAACTAAAGTTATTCACATCTATTCACATAATTATATTTACATTTAGTTAATTTTTAATAATCCTTATTTATAAATTTATTTTTTAGATTTTCTAATAACAATCTAAAATTTTCATCTTTTTCTATTAGCTCATTAGCTTTTGATATATTTTTAGAAACAGCACTATGATCTTTCATACCAAGATTTTTAGCTATTTCAGGCATAGAGTTATGTGTAAGTTCTCTTGCCAAAAATATAACTATTCGTCTTGCAGTTACTGCATTTGCTGTTCTTTTACCTTTTAAATCATTTGGTTTTATATTTAATTCTCTAGAAACAACTTCTATAATATCTGGTAGTTTAACATTGTCTTTTATCTCTTGAATTTGGTCTTTTAAAAGATTTTGTACAAGCTCAAGATTTATTTCACCACCAAGTAAATCAGCAGTTGCTCGTATTTGAATAAGCACACCTTCAATAGCTCGAATAGAGTTATCAAAATGTGTTGCTATATAATTTACAACATCTTTATTTAGATTGATACAGTTAAGCTCACTCTTTTTTTCAATAATAGCAATTTTTGTTTCAAGGTCAGGAACTTTAATATCAGCCATAAGTCCCCACTCAAATCTACTTCTCAATCTTTCTTCAAGTCCTGCAATTTGTGATGGTAGCTTATCTGCTGTCATAACTATTTGTTTTTTAGCAGTATGTAGCTCATTGAAAGTATGGAAGAACTCTTCTTGAGTTCCCTCTTTACCACTTAGAAACTGGATATCATCAATTAAAAGTAAATCACATTTTCTATATGTTTGTCTAAAATGTTCCATATTATTACTTTTAATTGCAAATGTAAAAGCATTCATAAACTGTTCACTAGTAACATAAATTACTGTTTTACCTTTTTCAGTAGCATCATTTCCAATAGCTTGAAGTAGATGTGTTTTACCAAGCCCTGTACCACCATATATGAAAAGTGGATTGTATTGGATACCTGGTTTTTTTGAAACAGCAAGTGAAGCATTAAATGCCATTTTATTAGAACTACCAATAATAAAATCATCAAAAGTAAAAGATGGATTTAAAAGTGTTGTATCTGTTGTTTGAGCTGATGAAGACTCATCTAAAATCTCTTTTTTAGTTCTTCTTTTTTCACCAGTAACTTTTATCTCAATAGCAGGTTTAGTACCTTTTTCTGATTCAAAGATAGCTTTTATGTTAGATGAAAACTTAGTTTTTATATAAGATGCTATAAATTTATTAGGTACTTCAAAAACAGCTAATTCATCACTAGAACTTGCTTTTTTATATATGATTTGTTGTAAAAACTTTTCATAATCATTTGAAGTAACTTCTTTTTGAAGTAAATGTAAAATCTCTTTTGTTGTCAAAACTTTAATTTCCTAAGTATTTTATTAATATTTCTTATTTATTATACCCAAGATTTACTTAATTTGTATAAGCCTTATTTTATATTCATTAGAATAAATAAAGTATGTCAAATTGACATACTTTTTAAAGAATTCATTTTATTTTGTTATGATGTGAAAACTTTATATGTGAAAGGTGTGAAAGAGTGAAAATTTTAGGGATAGACCCAGGTACAATAAACTGTGGATATGCAATTGTAGAGATGACAAACGGCAAACCAAAATTAGTCGAAGCAGGATTGATAAAAATGAAAAGTAGAATACTTCAAGAACAAATCTTGGAATTTGTTGAAGGTATGGACTTAATTCTTGGTAACCACTCTATAGATGAAGTGGCTATTGAAGATATGTTTTTTGCACACAATCCAAAATCAGTGATAAAACTAGCACAATTTCGTGGTGCAATGAGTTTAAGGATACTTCAAACTATTGGAAATTTTGCAGAATATACACCACTGCAAGTAAAAAAAGCTGTGACAGGAAGTGGAAAGTCATCAAAAGAGCAAGTTTCATTTATGGTAAAAAGATTATTAAATATTAAGCAAGAGATTAAACCTTTGGATATTACAGATGCTATTGCTGTTGCATTAACACATTCTCAAAGAGTTAAACTTTGTAAATAATTATAAAAGTTACAACTTTTAATAACTTTTGAGTATACTAGCGTTATGAAAATATTTTTAGTTGAAGATGATTATGAATTAAATAAAAGTATAACTAGTACATTTAATGCTTTTGGGTATGAAGTTACTACTTATATGGACGGTAAAGAAGCTTTTGATAATATAAGCACGGATTATGATATATTTTTAATTGATATAAATCTACCAAATATAAATGGACTAGAACTAGTAAAACAAATTAAACAAATCAATCTAAATGCTAAAATTTTCATAATGAGTGGGGATATAAATATAGAGACTATTGTTTATGCTTATGACCTAGGTTGTGATGACTATATAAAAAAACCGTTTGATATACGAGAGATACATGCAAAAGTAAATGCTGCATACTTACAAACTTCGCAAACTATCCATTTATCTGATTTTTGTATATATAATCCAGTAGAAAAAGAATTAGTATATAAAAATAAGAGTATAAGAATTACAAATAAAGAGAGTTTACTTTTAGATGTACTAGTAAAAAATATAGGTAAAGTAGTAACTGCTAAATATATTGAACATCAAGTTTGGGGTGAACTTGCAGAAAATACACATGTAAGACAACTTGTATCAAAACTTAGAAAATCAATACCTTGTGATATTATTAAAAATCATGTAGCAAATGGTTATTTAATAGAAAAATATATAAAAGATTAATTTAAACTAGCTAAATATCCACTAGAAAAAGACCATTGGAGATTATATCCACCACATGGTCCATCTAGATTTACAATCTCTCCACCAAAATATAATCCAGATATTAGTTTACTTTCCATTGTTTTTGGATTTATCTCTTTTAGATTTATTCCACCTCTTGTAATCATAGCTTTATCAAAACTATTTTTATTTATTATTGTTAATGGAGTCCAAGCTAAAAGTTGAATCAGTTTTAATTTTTTAGAACCTAAGATAGTATTGAACTTATCAGTAGGATTTATTTGAGCTAAATTACATAGCTCAATGCCTAGAGTTGTAGGTACTAAAGTAGTAAGATGTTCTAAAATAGTGTTATTTGTATGTTTAGAAGTTTGCTCTTTTATGTGTACTGTGATTTGTTCTTCATTAAGTCCATTTGTAAAATTCAAAAGTAAAGGAACTTCATCATATGTATCAAATAAAGGTGTAATCTCCCTTGCAAAGTCAAGTATTACAGGGCCTTTTATACCAGAAGTAGTAAATATCAAATCACCAGTTGCTTGTATCTTTTTATATTTTTTTATATCTATTTTAATTTTTACTTTAGCGATTGTATTTGCTGTACAGTTTTTAACCCAAGTTTCTTTTGTGGTTAAAGGCATCATTGCAGGATATAGTGAAGTGACACTATGTCCAAGTTTAGTTACTATTTTATGTCCATCTCCAGTAGTCCCTAATGCTGGATAGCCTAAGCCACCAGTAGCTAATAAAATTTTAGTAGTTTGATAAGTTTTATCACTTGTTTTAACTGCTGTTACTATTTGATTTGTAACTATTATATCTTCTACTTTTGTTGAGCATAAGATTTCAATGTTTAATTCTTTTAGTTTAGACTCTAAAGCAGTGATAATAGTTTCAGAGTTATGAGAGCTAGGAAAAACTCTAAAGCCATCTTTACAGACAGTTTCTACTCCAATATCTTGAAAAAAGTTTATAAGTTGTTGATTGTCAAAAGTATTTAATGCATCTTGCATAAAACGACCATTTTTACCAAAATCAGACATAAACTCTTCTTTTGATAAAGTATTTGTTAGGTTACATTTTCCGCCACCTGAGGCTTTTAATTTTTGTCCAATTTTAGGAAGTTTTTCAATAAGAAGAATCTTATTATATTTTTTAGAGGCATTGATGGCACAAATAATTCCACTTGCACCTGCTCCTATAATTATAAAATCATAAGTTAATTTTATAAAATACCTTTTTTAATCTCTTGTAAGAACTCTTCCATTTGGTATTTTTCTCTATATGCTTCACTCATTAAGTGAATTAAAATATCACCTAAATCTACAATTGTCCATTCGTCAGCTTCATCTATTCTAAAAAACTCTTCACCATCAGGCTTTAATTCGTCTTTTAAATAATTAACTAATGAATAACTATGCTTGCTATTTAGTGTAGTTGCTATTACAACTTGATCTACTAAATAACTTTTTCCTGTTAAATCTACAGTTTGAATATCTTCAGCTTTTTTGCTATCTAAAATAGCTACAATTTTTTTTAATCTATTTTCCAAAGTTCACTTACCTCTTGTTTTATTTTATCTGGTATTACTGTTATATCTAAATTTTCTCTAATTTTTGTTGAACTTATGTCAAAATCTATGTTTAAAGTTTGAAAATTGTCAATTTTAATACCATCTCTAGTAACAATTACAAAAGTAACTAACTTTTTCAACTCCTTATAATCTTTCCAAAGATGAAGATTGTAAAGATTGTCAGCACCAATTATAAGATATATTTTAACTATATTTTGATTTTGAGATATTAGATGTTTTATAGTTTGGATTGTTGGAGTTGCTCTTCTTTGTTCTATCTCATAATTTGATATTTGAATATTTGGATTATTTGAAAATAGATTTGTAACTAGCTTAAATCTAATATTTTCATCAAAACAAGATATTGTTTTAAATGGATTTAAATATGTAGGAACAATTATTAATTTCTCAATATCAAGAGTTTTAATAGCTTTATTAACAATAGCTTCATGTCCTAAATGAGGTGGGTCAAAACTACCACCAAATACTGCTATATTCATATCTTTATCCTATTTATTTTATAACTATATTTTACCTAAATTAACTTATGTTTTATTAATTTTGTATTATATGTGTTATAATACAAACTACAGTACAAACTTCTAAACACAAAGGCAGATAATGGCACACTTACTTTATAGTTCAAATGAGATGTACTCATCAACATCACTTATAAGAAAAAGCAAAACAATTTTTAATAAAATAATATCTAATGAGATAGATAAAGCAATTATATTAAGAGATGGAAAGCCAAGCTTTATACTACTAGACTTTGATAAATATGAAAAAGTACTAGCAGAGTATGATGAGTTAAAAGCAAATAAGAAAAAGAGTAAAGATACAAAAGAGATAACAACTAAAAAGACTAAAAAACAAAAGAAAAGTAAAAAAAAGAAAGATACTGTAAAAAAAGAAAAAGAAATTATAATAGAAAAGCCAGAACCAAAAATTAATTCAGCAAAAGTAGTACCACCCACTCCTACTTATGAAGAGGAGATTATAGAACAAACTTTTGCTGAGTATATACCAACTCAAGAAGAGATAGAGTCTCAAAAAGAGAGATTAGAAGATACTATTCAAGATGGATTGGAAGTTTTAAAAGATATGGATGTTGATGATGAATTTAAAAAAGAGGTAGAGAGAAAAGTAAGAATAAAGCAAGAGAGAGATTTTGCAATACAAAATGAGAAAGATATAAAAGTAGAAAAAGAGGAAAATGATGCTCTATTTGAGATACAAAAAGAGAAAGAAACAACACAACTAAAAGAGTTCTGGGCATAATGAAATATGATGTATTAATAGTTGGAAGTGGTGGTGCAGGTCTTAGTTGTGCTATTGAAGCTAAAAAAGATGGGGCAAATGTTTTAGTTTTATCAAAAACAATGCCAACAGCATCACAAACTTGTCAAGCACAAGGTGGGATAAACGCTTGTTTAAATGAGAAAGAAGATACTGTTCAAAATCATATAGATGATACTGTTAAATCGGCACATAATATTGGAAATAGTGAAGCTATTAATATATTGTGTTCAAATGCAAAAGATACTATATCTTGGCTAGATAATTTAGCAGTTCCTTTTTCTAAAGATAAAGAAAATAACATTGCACAAAGAAAATTAGGTGGAGCATCTAATGCTAGGGCTTGTTATAGTTCTGATTATACGGGATTGAAAATATTACATACTTTGTATGATACTTGTTTAAAAGAAAATATTGAATTTATAGAAGATAAGATGCTTTTAGACTTGATAGTTATTGACAATCAAGTAGTAGGAGTAGTTGTATTAGATATAAAAACTACAACTGTTGAACAAATATTTGCTAAAAAAGTAGTACTAGCAACTGGTGGATATGCGAGTATCTATACAAACTACAATACAAACTCTTTAGCAACAACTGGTGATGGAATAGCTGTTGCACTAAGAGCTGGATGTAAATTAGAAAATATGGAATATGTACAGTTTCACCCTACAGCACTAGCAAAGAATAGTGTTTTAATAAGTGAAAGTGCTAGAGGTGAGGGTGGATATCTAGTTACAAAAGATGGACAAAGATTTATAGATGAACTTAAGCCACGAGATGAAGTTGCAAGAGCAATTTATGAAAAAATCCAGAATAATGAGCAAGTATTTTTAGATTTAAGACATCTAGGGCTTTCAAAAATTATGAAACTTATGCCACAAGAATATAATCTAGCTTTACAATATACTGCATTAGAGATGGATAAAGATTTGATACCTATTAAGCCAGTAGCTCACTATAGTATGGGTGGAATTAAAACAGATATAAATTGTCTTACAAATATAAAAAATCTTTATGCTATTGGAGAGTGTTCGTCAAATGGAGTGCATGGTGCTAATAGATTGGGTGGTAATTCATTGTTGGAAATTATTGTATTTGGTAGGATTGCTGGGCAAAATATAACTAAAGACTTAAATAACATAAATATAGATGAAAATATAACAAAACAATTTAAAGAAAATAGTAATAAAATAGAAGAATTATTTGAGTATCCAAATGAGATTAATTTTTATGAACAAAAAGATATTTTGGGAAAGATTTTGTATGAGAATGTAGGATTGTTTAGAGATAACAAAAATTTAAATAAAGCTCTAAAACAAATAATACTTTGGCAAGAAGATTATAAAAAGATGGGAATAGGGGATAAAAGTAAGGTATATAATACGAACTTAAAAGAGTTTATCGAGTTTAAAAATATGCTTGATATCTCAGAACTAGTGATATTAAGTGCAATTCAAAGATGTGAAAGTCGTGGGGCTCACTATCGTATAGATTTTGAAATAGAAGATAAGAACTATGAAAAACAATCAATAATAACTTTGATAGATAATAAGTTAAACTTGGAGCTTACAAATGAAAGTTAATATTTGCGATAAAAGCTACACAATAGAGGAAAAAGTTGATAATTTATTAGAGATATTAATCCATATAAAACAAACTACAAATAACTCTTTAGCTTTTAAAAGTGGTTGTAGAAGTGCAGTTTGTGGAAGTTGTGCTGTTGTTGTAAATGGAGTTGAAAAACTTGCCTGTAAAACTACAATAAAAGATGATGATACAGTAGAACCTTTAAGAAATTTACCAATTATAAAAGATTTAATTGTTGATAATAGTAACCAGCCAAAATTTCTGAAAATAACACACGCCCAACTACAAAAACTAAGTAGTGAAACTATATCAAATGAAGATATTGAAAAGATTGATAAAGAGAGTAACTGTATCTTATGTAATAGCTGTTACAGCTCTTGTCCTGTATATGAAGTAAATGATAAGTTTTTATCGCCTTTTGCTCTCTCGCGAGCTTATAGATATATTGAAGATAAAAAAGAATCTGATGTAAAAACAATTGTTGATAGTATCCAACAAGATGGAGTTTTTAGTTGTACTTTATGTGGTAATTGTAATATTGTTTGTCCAGCAAAGATAGATATAAAAGGTAATATTATGAAACTTCAAAATAAAAGTGTACAGCTAGGACATACAAATCCAAACTTTGCAACTTTTGATACAGGAGTAGATTTCGGATTTAATCCAAACTTCTAAAATTCCCTGTTTATCATTTGATTCATGATACTTTTTAAGTCTTCATTTTCATCATCTTTAATAGCATCAACTGCTTCAAATCCAAGCTTTTGAGCTTGGGCTATACTGTCTATTAGAACATTATGTTTAATCATCTCATCTTTAATCCACTTTTGTTCATCGGAAGTTAATGATTTTTTATAAAATGATTCTAGTTTTTGTTTATTGTCAATTCTTTCATGTAAAAGTAAATATGGAATGGTTACTTTTCCCTCTACAAAATCAAGCATTGCAGGTTTTCCTAAAGTTTGGCTATCTTGTGTAATATCTAAAATATCATCTATCATTTGAAAAGCAAGACCAAGGTTTTTACCATATAATGCAAAAGCTTCTTTATCTTTATTTGCTAGAATTGCAGCACTTTTTGCACTTGATTCTATTAAAGATGCTGTTTTATTATAAATCATATTGAAATATTTATCATATGATGTATTAAAAGTATCTGTCATCTCCACATCATGAAGCTCACCAATACTAAGTTTTGTAACAGAAGAAGCTATTTCGTAAGCAACATCTTTATCCATCTTTGTAAGTTCTGTAAATGCTTTTGAATATAAAATATCTCCAAACATAATTGAAGTTTTGTTATCAAAAATGGCATTTATACTTGGCATTCCTCTTCTTGTATCTGCTTCATCTATCACATCATCATGTAACAATGATGCAGACTGAATCATCTCTACAACAGCACATAACTTTATACTTTCATCAGAAATCCCAGCAATTTTTAGTATCAACTTAGACCGAAGCATTTTACCTTGAGATAGTAGGTCTAAAAGTTCTAAACTTCTAGCATCTCCACAATCTTCTACAAAAGTTATAATTTGTTGTTTTACTTGATTTAGCTCTTCCATATTTACACCTAATTAACTATCTAATCTACAAACAACTTCACCAGTTAATTCAACATAAGTACTTTTTTTATTAAATGCTAGCTCTTCACTATTTTCAAAACTAAAATTAGAGATTAGTTTATCTAGTCCCTCTTCACCGTGATCTTTTGTTAAAATCATCTCCATTGCAGTAAATCTTTCAAAAAACTTATCTATTTGGTCTTTTACTAATTCATCACTTGCTTGGTTTATAATATCCCAAAACTTAGATTGAGGAGAACCTCCAAATATATTGTCTTCATCTTCAAATAGTGCTTCGTAATTTGCCATTAATTTTCCTTTTTTAATAATTTATAATTATAGTGACCATTTGCTTTAAGTTGTATTTGACTTTATAAATACAATTTAGATAAACTAATAAAAAATTTAATTATGAAAGGGGATTCTCTGTCAGAAAGTAAGCTAACTTTTATAGATACAGTAGAAATAAAAACTATTCAAGTTTTTGTTACGGAAGAGATAAACCCCAGATTTATGACAGATTTTATTAAAACAACTTTAGAAACAAATAATATATCAATCACAAAAGATATAAAAGTATGGAGTAGTTTTTTTGAAGATATTAACTTATATGAGATATATATTATCAATAGTGATAAGCAATCTATAGATATTTTTCCAAATATATTTAGTATATATTATAAGGATAATATACAAAGCACTTTTGACCTATTTATTGTAGATAATCTTTTTGTTGTTTATAAAGATATGGAGATATATTGCTTTAAAAGTATAGATAATTCAACTGCTGAAGATATTAAAAAGTATATTGAACAGCTATATAATATTAAAATAGACAATACATTTACTTATAATAATGAAGAATTTTTATGTTTAACAAATAATTATTTAGAATATAAAGATGATCAAAAGAAGTTGGTATTTTATAGTCTTGATAAAAATTGGATATATAAATATTTTATATATTATACAATAGGCTGTTTAGCAGTGTTTTCCTACTTGCTATATGATAACTACAATCAAAAGTTAGTCAATACAAATCAAAAATTTCTAAAACTTCAAAGAAAATATCAACTTCTTCAAAAACCTCCTAAGAGCTATAAAAAGGCAACACCACAACTTATAAATTTATTTAAATATATAAAATTAGAAAATATACTTGTTGAAAATATTGAATATAAAAATAAGCAAGTAAAACTAACAATGATGCATCAAGATAAAGATAGATTGCTTAATTTTATTACTATTTACAGTGGCGATATAAAAATAGATAAAATAGTGTTCATCAATGATGAAAATCTATATAAGATGGAGGTTAGAATTGCATTTTAAGTACTATTTTAATCACTTATCCAATAGAGAAAAGGTTATATTCTTTATGACTGTACCACTAATATTGTTTTTATTATTTACTTTTATTGATAAGTATTTTATAAATAATAAAAAAGATATAAATAAACAAATTAAAACAGTAAAAAAGCTAATAAAGAACAATAAACAAAAGAAAATAAAACCATCAAATATATTTATTATAAAATCAATAGAAAAGATTGCCAAGCATTTTGAGATACAAATACTAAATATAAATATCAATCAAAAAGATTTTGAATTAGTAACCACAGGAAAATATAGTAATACAATAAACTTTATTAACTCTTTAGAGCAAAATATGAAAATTAAAGTATTTAAATTAAAATATAAAGATGATATGGCACTATTGGAAAGTAAATGGAAGATGGGTAATATTTTTGTTCAGGAGAGTATAAAAACTATTGACAATATCCCAAATCCCTTTATTCAAACTAGGAATTATATAAATCATTCAAATCAAAATACAACTTTAATACTAGAAGCGATAGTTGATACTATGGTGTGTATTAATAGCCAGTGGTATAATAAAGATGATGAGATACAAGGATATAAAATAGTTGAGATATTGAAAAATAATATTATACTTCAAAAAGGTACGAAGATAATAAAACTGAAGATTCATAATGATACATAACACTATAAATAACTATATTATTGACTATGATTTAGCATTAAATATTGGTATAAAAGTATTAGAAGAGCATGAAATATTCCCGATACAACAACAAGATTTATTTATATTAGTAGCCACTGCAAAAAAAGAACAAAATGAACTTTTACTAACTTCATTGTTTAAAACACCTATAAAGTTTCTTTATGTAGACAATAAAGTTATCCAGTTCCAAATTCAGAACTTTGATATTCAGTATGAGATATTTTTACTTAGTAATCAAGCATTGAACTATAGTATGGAAAATAATACTGACAATTCATATATGTTTCAAACTACTGATAAGATTATACTATTTGCTATAAGTTTAAATGCAAGTGATATTCACTTTGAATCATTAAATGATAGTATTGTTATTAGATTTAGGATATTTGGAATTTTATATATTCTTTTTACTTTTAAGCTTGATATGTATCCACTCTTTAGCTCTATTTTAAAGCTTTTTGCCAACTTAGACATATCACAAAATAGATTACCTCAAAATGGAAGATTTAGTAAAACTTTTGCTAATAATAAAGAGTTTGATTTTAGAATATCTACAATGCCAACAATAAATGGGGAGTCTATAGTTTTAAGAATATTAGATAACCAGAATTCAAAAATTATGTTAAAAGATATTGGATTTGATGATGATGCCTTTAAAGTTTTAGATAAAGCAATACACTCTCATCAAGGTATGATACTAGTTACTGGACCAACAGGAAGTGGAAAAACCACAACTTTATATTCAATCTTAAATACACTAAATACAGCTTCTAAAAAGATTTTGACAATAGAAGATCCTATTGAATACAATCTTGCAGGGATTCAACAAGTAAATATAAATAACGATATTAAATTAGATTATGAGATAGTTTTAAAAAGTATTCTAAGACAAGACCCAGATGTGATTATGATTGGAGAAATTCGTGATGAGGTAGCTTTAAAAATAGCAATTCAAGCTTCACTTACAGGACATTTAGTTCTTGCTACATTACATACAAATAATGCACCTGAAACTATAAATAGATTACTTGACTTGGATGCCAAAGCTTTTTTAATAGCATCAACTTTAAAAGCAATAGTATCACAAAGATTAGTTAGAAAACTTTGTGATAAGTGTAAAAAACAAAATAGCAAACCAGTAGGTTGTCAAGGTTGTAATTATAGTGGTTATACTGACCGTATAATAGTAAGTGAGATATTAAAAATTGATGAAAAGGTATCTCAATATATTGCAAAAGGGCAAACTATCCAAGATATAGTTACATATGCTAAAACTCAAAATTATACAACCATAGAAGAGAATACTTTAGAAAAAGTAAAAAGTGGACTTACTTCTATGGAGGAGTTTTATACTAAAGTACAGATGTAA
>CAYUNC010000022.1:0-14241 GCA_964445915.1 uncultured Arcobacter sp. | reverse complement strand
TAAAGACTTAATTAATGCCTAGAAACTTTTTTATAAGTTTTTGGGCATTTTTTATGCTTAATATTAAATGATAACTTAAAATGAATTTAGCTAAAATTCTACAAAATATAATAAACATATAAGGGTTTTCATTTGGGTTTAATTACATTTCTTCTAGTATTAAGTATATTGGTATTTATCCATGAACTAGGACACTTTTTAGTAGCTCGTTTTCTTGGTGTAAAAGTTTATGTTTTTTCAATAGGTTTTGGTAAAAAACTTATAACAAAACATTGGAAAGGTACTGACTGGACTATATCTCTTATCCCTCTTGGTGGATATGTAAAGATGAAAGGTCAAGAAGATATTGACCCTACTTTATTAAATACTGACCCAGATAGCTATAATACAAGAACACCATTTCAAAGAATACTCATACTTTTAGCAGGTCCTTTTGCTAACTTTTTACTAGCTTTTCTTTTATATATTATGATAGGAATACTAGGAAACAATCATCTATCACCTACTATTGGTAAAGTTATTGAAAACTCTCCAGCTCAAAAAGCAGGACTTATTGCAAATGATGAGATATTAAAAATAAATGATATTGAGATTAAGACTTGGGATGATTTAAGTGGAATTATTAAAAACTCAAATCAAGCTTTAAAATTCTATATAAAAAGAGATGGCAAAATAAGAACATTTGTAATAAATGCGAAACTAAGCAATAGTGAAAATATGTTCAAAGAAAAAATTAAAAAAAGAATGATAGGTATTGCCCCTGCTCCTAAAGTAATAAAAATATTTTATTCTCCACTAGAAGCTATATCTTTTGCAAAAGATAAAACTTATGAAGCTAGTAAGATGATATTTTTAGGATTGCAAAAGATGCTACAAGGGATAATTCCTACAAGTGAAATGGGTGGTGTTATAGCAATTGGTACAGTTATATCACAAGCAAGTCAATCAAGCTTTGTAGCACTTTTAAGCATTATGGCACTTATCTCTGTAAACTTAGGTGTGATAAACCTTCTTCCAATACCTGCACTAGATGGTGGACATATTATGTTCAATCTTTATGAGATGATAACAAGAAGAAAACCAAGTAGCCAAGTACTTTTAACTTTAACAGTAGTTGGTTGGGTGATTTTATTTTCTCTTATGGGACTTGGACTTTACAACGATATCAATAGGTTAATGGAGTAAATATGACTAAAGATAAAGCAATTGATAACTTAGACACAGTAATAACAAAAATAGAAAAAGCACGACTTGAAGTAAGTGATCATCTTATAGTTCAACTTGTAGCAATAAGTAAATATTCTGTTAGCAAAGATATTGATACTTTATACCAAAGTGGACAAAGAGCATTTGGTGAAAATAAAGTTCAAGATTTTAAAGCAAAATCTCAAGAACTAGAAGAGTTACCATTATCTTGGCACTTTGTAGGAAATTTACAAAAAAATAAAATCAATAATTTAATTGATTTAAATCCTACTTTATTTCATGGACTTGATAGTTTAGACTTAGCTTTAGAACTAGATAAAAAGCTAAAAGCAAAAGATAAAACTATGAATTGTTTATTACAAATAAATAGTGCAAACGAAGATACAAAGTCAGGATTGATGCCTAATGTTGCACTAGAAGTATTTAATAAAATAAAAAATGAATGCTCAAGTATAAATCTAAAAGGTGTGATGAGTATAGGTGCTCATAGTACTAATGAAGATGATATAAAACAAAGCTTTATAACAACAAAAGAGATTTTTGATAAGTGTGAGGGAGCTACAATATGTTCTATGGGTATGAGTAGTGATTTTGAGCTTGCTATTAGTTGTGGTTCAAATATGGTACGAGTTGGTAGTGCCTTATTCAAATAGGTATAAGGATATAATACAACTATGGTAACAATTATAGGTAATGGAATGGGAGGCTATAACTTCTCAAATATCAATATAGATATTAGTTCATTTGATAAAGTTATATGTGATAGAAACTTTAATGAAACTGGTATAAATATAGTTAAATATAACTATAAAGACACAAAAGAATATATCCAATCAAACTATGACAAAGAAAATATTTTATATATAGTTACAGGAAGTCCATATTTTTTTAGTGCAGGGATACTTATAGCTCAAACAATACCAAATAATATGGTAACAATCATAAACAACATTTCATCTCAACAATACATTCAAGAAAAGCTTTTAATTGCTAACGATACCCTAGATACCTTTTCTATTCATGGAAAAGAGCATATTGATTTAACTAAGTTTCTAACAAATACTTATACCTTTATAGTTTGTGATGAGTTTAGTATTGAAAAGATATCCAATGGGGTTAAATACTTACAATCAAATGATATAGAAGTAACTATAGGCTATAAGCTTGGATATGATGATGAAAGAATAGAACAAATTGATATTTTTGATTTTAATGATGATACTTTTAATCTAAAAGAGCCTTATGTACTATTGATTAAAAGACTTTTTATACCTAAGCCTACTGTTAGCGATGATAGTGATTTTCTAACACAAAGAGGGATGATAACTAAACAATATAAACGACAACTATCATTACAAAACTTAGATTTAAAACCAAACCAACTTTTATGGGATATTGGTGCGGGAAGTGGGAGTTGTGGAATTGAAGCTTTCAAAAGATATAAAGTCAGAACAATATTCTTTGAGAAACAACCTCAAAGAGTAGAATATATTCAAAAAAATCTATCTAATCATTTTGTATTAAATTCTACACTGTGTATAGGAAATGCTGAAGAATTATTTGCGAATTATAAAGAATCTCCTAGTAGGATATTTATAGGTGGTGGTGGTAAAAAGGTTATAAATAAGCTATCTTATTTATATGAAAGACTAGAAGAAAATGGAATCATACTTATAAATGCAATCACATTACAAAACTTATCACAAATGATAACTGTACTAGATAATGAAAATATCTCTTACGAAATATTCTCTATCTCTCTTACTACATATAAAGGTGATTTGAATTTAGTTGAACCAGAACGGCAACTTTTTCAGATAAAAATATATAAAGATAGTTAGTCTTATTTAAATTAAGACCAAACTTTCTTACTTTGAAACTCTACTGCTTCATCAAAATCATCATCTAAAAGCTTTATAAACTCTAAGTTTCCAAAGTGTTCATTTAATAAAGCAGTTTCATTGCCTACTTCTAACCTCATATCTTTTTTAGTTTCTACTTTTGCTAAAAACCATAAAGCTAAGAAGTTTGCTGAGAAATGATTTAAGATATTTAATGAAAACTTTTCAAAATCATCATAATTGCTATTTACAAACTCATCAATAATTATATTTAATAACTCATCTAAGTGTTGTAATGGAATAGCTATATATACTAACTTTGCAACTTCAGTACCAAAAGTATATTGAGCACCTAGATACAGTCTTGCAGTTTTTTGACTTTTCCCATACATTGATGAACGCAATCCTACAAGTCCCATATCACTATGTTGATGTTTTGCACAACCTCTTAAACATCCTGAAAAACCTATAAGTATCTTATATTGTTCAATTCTTTTTAGTGGTAATAAGGCTGTTTCATCTTTTATATTCCAAAATGAAAATGGACAATATTCACTTCCTGCACATGATAGTATTGTACGATTGTTGTTGTTATGTGATAAAGGAAAATTTTTATCTTTTAATCCAAAGATATATAGCTGTTGGTCTGTACCTATTCTTACTTCATAATTATTTTCTATTGCAAGATTGGCAATATCTTCTATCTCTTTTGCTGTAATTTTTGCAAATTTAGAATGATAACAAAATGAATACTCTCCATTTTTAAGCTCTTCAAACTCTTCAAAAGCAACTTTTTCTAGACAAAGAGTACCTTTTGATGTAAAATCTTTTTTATATTCTTCTTTAATATAAGATTTAAATTTTTCCATACCTATATAATCAAGAAGATGAAAAAGTCTGTTACAATCTCTATCTTGTCTTAATCCATGTTTATTAAAACTTATTACAACAGCTTTAAAAAGATCTAAAACTTCTTCTTGAGTTACAAATATATCTGCATCTTGTGCAACCTCTGTATTTTTACCACCCAAGTAAATATTGAAACCATAAACATCATCTTTTTTTGCTAATGCAAAGTATAAATCACTAGGAAAGAAAGAATAACCATTTGCTGTAGAACCTGATATCGCTGTTGAAAATCTTCTTGGTAACAATCCTACATATTCAGGTACTTTCAAAATAAACTCTTGCATCTGCTCAATCAATGGATAAACTTCTATAATATTATATTTACCCTTACCATCAAACACATCACTAGTTATATTTCTAACATTATCCCCAAAAGTTTGCCATGAAAACATCCCTAACTCATTAACTTTATCAAAGATTTCAATGATATTATCTTCTTCCAATCCATGCAACTGTACACCAGACCTAGCTGTCAATATGATATCTAGCTTATGTTCTGTAGCTATTTGTGCAAGGTCTATAAGATTTTGGTTCGAAATTCTTCCACCAGGGAATCTAAGTCTTAACATATATTCATCATCTGTTAGTTCACTATTGTAAAATCCAAAGTCTTGAAGATAAAAACGGTCACCATTTCCAACAGAATCAAGATGTAATGTTGCTATCTCTTTAAAATAATCAATTGGTTTCAAGTTTAGCTTTTGTTTTTCAATACTATTTAGCCCCTCTTGTATCTCTTTATCATCCATGATAAATTCTTTAACAACAACTTTAGCCATAATAATCCTTCTACTATATAATTGATGAATTATATCTATTTTTTACTATATTTTTAATAATATTTATCAGTTAATATATAAGACAAAATGAGATATAATATAAAAAAAATACTAAGGTATAAATAATGATATATTTTGTAGGTGCTAGTTGTGGTGACCCTGATTTAATCACTGTTAAGGGTATGAAAATACTTCAGCAAGCCGATGTTGTACTTTATACTGGCTCTTTAGTTCCAAAAGAAGTTCTTAGTTGGTGTAAAGATGATGCTATTATTCAAGATAGTCAAGGTATGAAATATCCCCAAATCTTTGAATTTCTTGAAAAATACAATAGTTTAAGCAAGATTGTTGCTCGTGTTCATACAGGTGACCCATCTATTTATTCAACTATTGCAAAACAAATAGAATTTTTAAACTCAAAAAATATATCATATAAAGTAATTCCTGGAGTTTCAGCTGCATTTGGAGCAGCATCAAGCTTGGGTATTGAATATACAATTCCTGGAGTTTCACAAACTATTGTTTTATCAAGAGTTGCAGGAAAAACACCAAATCCTGAAAGTTTAAGAAATATATTAGCACTTAAAAACTCATCTTTAGTATTTTATCTATCTATTTTACTTTTAAAAAAATTAAAAGAAGAAGCATTAGATATGGGATATAGCCCTGATACACCTTGCTGGGTAGTTGAAAAAGCAACTTGGGAAGATGAGAAGATTTATAAAGGTACTATTAGTGATATTGAAACTCAAGTATCTCATATAAAAGGTATTGCACTTATTTTATTTGGTGACTTTCTACATCAAAAAGAGACAGAAGAATCACATCTTTATGTAAAACCATTGGTTAAACAGAGTAATTAATAATTGACTTTTATTAAAGATGGGGTAGATGAAACTTTAGAGATAAAAAAATCAAAATTTATAACTTATCTTATGCCCTACTGTGATTTTCATACTTCTATGAAAGATTTAAAAATAAAATACCCAAAAGCTAGGCACTTTGTGTACTCTTATAGGTTTTTAAATGAGTTTGACCAGATTGTTGAAAACTCTAGTGATGATGGAGAGCCAAAAGGTACAAGTGGGCGACCAACATTAAATGTATTAAGTGGTGCAAAGATGATAAATACAGCTGTTATAGTTGTGCGATATTTTGGTGGTATTAGACTTGGTACTGGTGGATTGGTAAAAGCATATAGTGATGCAGTAAATTTAGTTCTAACAAAAGCTACAATATATACTTACGAAAAGCTAGAAAACAGAACTCTAGAGATACCTTATAATAGCTTGGGGAAAATAGAGTATTTATTAGAGCAACAAAAGATTAAAATCAATAATAAAGATTTTGATACAAATATAACTTTAAATATAGCAACAACTAATGAGAATTTTGCTATTTTAGATAATAAATTACCTATAGGGATAAGTACAAAAAATGTTGAAACAAAATAACATCTTCAATAAAGATATAAATATATTTTATCTATTTATTGTAGTGGCTATTATCAATCTTTTATCAGCTGTACACTTTGTACCTATTATGTTAGGTGGGATTGTATATATTGCTTTTGATAAAGTTGTAAAAGAGAAAAATGTATATACTCTTTTTTGGATTATTTTATCTTTTTTTATCATTGAAAATATTCAAGGGTTGGAAACTTTTAGTTTGCTACTTATATCTTTTTTTATATATTTGATTTTAAAAGCACAACTACAATCAATCTTTTCATCATCTGGATTGGTAAAAAGTTTATATGTATTAGTTTTTTATATCTTACTAATAACCGTACATAGTGCTTTTAATGGCTTCAATCCTGATATATTGTTGATAATTTCTATTAATATTCTTATTGATATATTTATAGTAGGATTTTTTGTATGAGAATTAAGTATATTATATATTTTATTGTTCTGTTGTCAGTTCTATTATTAGGTCGTGTATATTTTTTAAGTATCAAATCAAATAGCTACTATGAAGAGTTATCAAAACAAAACTATATTAAAAGAATCTATGAGCCATCTGTTCGTGGTCTTATAAAAGATAGAAATGGCAAATATTTAGCAATCAATCATCTTGGGTTTTCTATTTTAATCAAACCACATCTAAGAAGTATTAAAAATATTCAAAAAGTTGAAGAGTTATGTAAAATGATAGTTAAATACTTTCCAAAGCAAAATTATAAAAAACTATTAAAAAAATATAAACACAATGATTCACCATATAATCACCAATATGTTCAAGTTGTTGATTGGATTGCTTATGATGATTTCTTTAAATTTTATTCTATTTTTAATTCAAAGCAAAATATTAAAATTGTAACTGCATCTAAAAGACACTACCCATATAAAGATGTAGCTGGGCATATATTGGGATATGTAAATAAAACTTCATTAAAAGATATTAAAAAAGACAAAATTGCAAAGTATTATGATAGAAAAGGTAAAAGTGGATTAGAACAATTTTACAATAAACAACTAAGGGGTACTTTAGGTTATCGTGATGTAAAAGTTAATTCACTTTATCAAGAAGTAGAAGTTCTAAATAAAGTTGAAGCAACTCAAACAAATAATATTACTACAACTATAGATATTGAACTACAACAATATATTCATAAACTTATGGATAAAAAAGCAGGTGCTGTTGTAGTGATGGATGTACACAATGGAGAGATACTATCAGCTGGTAGTTTTCCAGAATTTGATAACAATCTTTTTGTAAGTGGGATTAGTACAGAAAATTGGAAAGATATTATAAATGATTTCAATCATCCTTTTACAAATAAACTAACTCGGGGATTGTATCCTCCAGGTTCTGTTATAAAGATGGGAGTTGCATTATCATTTATGAAACATAAAAAGAACCATAGAAATTATGGAGTATTTTGTACTGGCTCACTACCTTTGGGAAAAAGAAATTTTAGATGTTGGAAAAAAGATGGTCATGGTAAAACTGGCTTTACAAAAGCTATTAGAGAAAGTTGTGATGATTTCTTTTATAAAGGTAGTTTAAAAGTTGGTATAAATAAAATTGCTAAAAGTTTAGATGAGCTAGGTATTGGTCATAAGACAGGAATAGACTTGCCAAATGAATTTTCAGGAGTTAATCCAAATAAACAATGGAAAAAAGTAAAATATAATCAACCTTGGTATATAGGTGAAACTGTTGTATCTTCTATTGGTCAGGGATTTATTTTAGTGACACCTATGCAAATAGCAAGATACACAGCAGCATTAGCAACATCAAAGCTCCCTACCCCTCATCTTTTAAAAGATGATTCACTTATTAAAGATATAAAAGTAGATATACCAACCAAAGATTTAAAGTTAATTCAAAAAGGTATGTATCATGTTTGTAATGTCAAAGGTGGAACAGCAGTAAGATATATAAAAAAGTATTCTAAAGTTAAAGTAGCAGGAAAAACAGGAACAGCACAAGTTGTTAGTATTCCACAAGGTGAGAAAAAAAGAATGAAAGAGCATGAGCTAGAATATTATCATAGATCACATGCTTGGCTTACAACTTATGCACCATATAAAAATCCTAAATATGTTATTACTATAATGGTTGAACATGGTGGGCATGGTGGAAGTGCTGCTGGTAGTATGATTAGTAAAATTTATAATAAGATGTATAAATTGGGCTATTTAACTAAAGAAGATTTAAAAAACTAAAAGAAAACTGTAGAATTTTAAAATTTATTAAATTTTTAGCAAAACAAAAGCTTTAAACAAAAAAACTTATGCTATACTTCTTCAAATTTATATAAAAGGACATTCAACAATGAATAAAGCAGAATTAATTGAAGCTATCGCTTCTAAGTCAGGTTTAACAAAAAAAGATGCTGGAGCAGCATTAGACGCATTTACAGCAACAGTAACTGAGACATTATCTAAAAAAGATACTGTAGCACTTATCGGTTTTGGTACATTTTCTACATCAGAAAGAGCAGCTAGAGATGGTGTTAATCCAAGTACTGGTGCTAAAATTAAAATTGCAGCTTCAACTGTTGCTAAATTTAAAGTTGGTGCTAAATTAAAAGAAGCAGTTAAAAAATAGTTTTTAACTAAATCTAATAAAAAAGGGATAGAGATTTTAAAATCTCTATCCCTTTTTTGATTTAAAGCTTAAATTCTAGAAGAAGTTACAAATCATATCTCTCATCTCATTTACATCAGTGATAAAATTTATTTTATTTCTAAACTCATTTGCACCTTCGTAACCTTTTGAATAAGTATGAAGATGTTTTCTAAACATTACAACTCCATATTCTTTATAGTGTACAATCATTCCATCAAAATGTTCTAAAATAATCTCTTTTTTTAATTCATTTGAAACTTCTGTTTCTCCTGTTGCTATTTGATGAAAAATCCAAGGACTTCCAACTGCACCACGACCTATCATAATACCAGCAGCACCAGTATGTTCAAGAACTTTTTTGGCTTTTTCAAAACTTGTAATATCTCCATTTGCAATTACTGGAATATTTACAGCATCTACAACAACTTTTATTGCATCATAATCAACTGGAGCTTTGTATTTGCCCTGCTTTGTTCTTCCATGAACAGAAATCATATCTATACCACAATCTTCAATAGCTTTTGCTATATCATATGGTATTTTTTCATCTATTCCTATTCTGATTTTTGCTGTTGTGTATTGTTTGTTTGAATATTTTTTTATAGTTTTAAGTATCTCTTGAAGTCTAGGCAAGTCACCTAATAAATTTGAACCACTTCCATGACCAAATACTTTAGGAGCAGGACACCCACAATTTAAATCTATACCATCTATTCCATCTATCTCATTTAGTTTTTCAACTGCGATTTGTATAATATCAGCCTTACTTCCTGATAATTGTACTATATATGGGTCTTCTATTGGTGATTTTTTAAGCATATGATATGTTTTTTCACTATTATAAGCTAGAGCATTAGAACTTATCATCTCACTGATAGTTAAATCAACTCCAAACTTTTTAACAACAGAACGAAAAGGTAAATCGGTATATCCTGCTAGTGGTGCTAAGACCACTAGAGGCTTTGAAAAGTCTAATTTTTTCAATATTAAGAGTTATTAAATTAGTATTTTAAAGAAAACTATTTAAAGAGTAGTGCTTACTAGCATCTCGTAAATCTAAATATGCTTTATAAATAATATATTCATCTTTTTGACTATTTACTAAAACTTCTCTCATATCATCCATCATCTCATATTCACTTAGAACATATAGATAACTTTCAGTATATTTCTCATCATTTGTAATTAAATCTTCAAAAAGTTTAATTAATCTTTCTGGTGCTATTGTTTCTTTGTATTCTTTAGCAAATGCTATTAAATCTTCAGTTGATAAGTTTAATTTTGTAATCATTTTAAATAAACTCTCATTATCAAGAGCAAATTGTGCATCTTCTTGACTATCTTTTGCAATTAAAGCTTTAAACATTACAGTATCTAAAGTGATACTTGGTAATAACTTTTTAATAGTTGTCATAGATTTTATATCTACAGCCTTGATAAATGCTTCTCTAACAATAGAATCTTTATATGATGACGGTTGTTTGATAATTTCTAAAGCAAAATTATCTTCTTCTTGAATTCTATTTAGAATATTCTTTTCCATTAGATTTGTTTTAGAAGCTAACTGTAATTTTTTATTTGAGATATATTCACCCTCATTTATTTTAATAATTTGTTCAGCTAACTCTTGAATTTGTTCATTTGGTGTAGTAAAATTCTTATTTGTAATATTAAAATCAATTTGTTCTAATATTTGTGCAACCTCTTGCATCTTTTTATTTTTGAAGCTTGAAGTTGATGGTTTATTTATAAGTCGTAGCTCTATAAAAGAAGCTAATTCAGAAATATCTTTTTCCATACCTTTTGAAGCAAAATAGTTTTTTAATCCATAAAAACTCATATGCAACAAACTAGCAATAAATAAAACAACTACAGGAACAATTACCCAAACAGCAATTGGTAAAATAAAAGCTTTATCTAAAATCTCTATTCTAAAATCTCCAGAAGCTATACTAAATACATATCCAGCGATTCCTATTATTAATAACAATGAAGCTATTATATATTTTTTAATTCCCATATTTTATCCTTTTTTATTAGTTATTTACTTCGTATATTTCTCTACAAGGAGTACAATACTTAGCAAATGGCTTTGCTCTTAATCTACCAACAGCTATATCTTCATCACACATTTGACATATACCATAAGTGGTATCTTCTATTGATATTAAAGCAGTTTGAATCTCTAACAACTCTTTAGATTGTTGTACTGCTATGATTTCAGATGTAAAACTATCACTACTAGCTTCTGCAAAATCTATATCATCTTTACAGTCCATATCTTTTAATTTTAAGATATTATCTTTACTATCTTCTATATTACTTTGAATAATTTCTTGCCGTTGAAGTAGTACTTCTTTCAACTCTATAATTTGTTTTTTTGAAGCCAATTTATTGCCCTTATATTCTAATTTTTAGTATTTTATCCAAAAGTAACTAAATTATTTATGATAAGGGTGATTATTTGATATACAAAGTCCCCTAAATATTTGTTCTAGCAATACTAAATTTGCAATTTTATGTGCCATAGTTAGCTCACTTAAGCTGATTACTTGGTCGCATTGAGCTAAAAAACTTTTCTCAAAACCAAATGCTCCACCAATAAAAAAATTAATCATCATCTTATCTTCAAGCATTTTACTAAACTTAAAACTCTCTATTGGTTTACCTAAAACATCAAGGGCAATATTAAAACCACTTAGCTTTGGTACAAAAACTTCACTATAAGCACTCTTAGCTTCATTTTCTCCAATAGTCTGTGCTTTTCCTATATGTTTGTTAAAAAGGTTATGTATCTCAACTTTTGCATATTTACTCGACATCTTAATAAAGTTTGCCACTAAAGGGGAAAACTCATCTTTATCATTCTTAGCTATTTGGTAAATATTTATTTTTATCATTTTAATAGACCACTACCTATTACATTGTAAGTTATATTATCTATCTTATCATCAATCCTAACACCACCAATAGCACCTACGGGATATATTGATATCTTTGCTAGATAAGATATTTTATCACCTAATACTTGAGTTATATCTTTTGTAGTAGTATCACGATAAGCCCCTAGCCCAATATAATCAATATCTAAAGTATTTGCTTCTAGTATCTCCATCTCATTATGTGTAGAAAGTCCAAATACCTTATTAGGATAAATTTTCCTCAAAAACTTAAACACTAAAGTATTTGTTTTTAATTTAAACTTTTCATCTTTAAGCTTTGAAAGGTCTTCTTGACCTAAATGAACTCCATCAACAAACTCAAGTAACTCTAGCTTATCATTTATAATAATTGGTATATTTGTATTTTGTTTTAAAAAAAGAAGATTTTGTTTTTGGATATCAATTGTATTTATTTTATCTCTATATTGAATATAGACGATATTGTATTGTGAAATATGTTCAATATATTGTGATAAAGAAAGATTAAATTTAGTTAATAATTCAAAATCACAAAGTGCATAAACAGGCACTATTTTTAAGCTACATCTTTATAAAATAAGTTTAATAAGTCATATAAAGTTTGCTTCATCTCACTTCGTGGAGTAATCATATCAATACTTCCATGCTCTAATAAAAATTCAGACTTTTGAAAACCATCAGGTAAATCTTTACCAATAGTTTGTTTAATAACTCTAGCCCCAGCAAATCCAATTAAAGCACCTGG
The DNA here is from genome assembly GCA_964445915.1 of uncultured Arcobacter sp. Taxonomy (GTDB): domain Bacteria; phylum Campylobacterota; class Campylobacteria; order Campylobacterales; family Arcobacteraceae; genus CAJXII01. Next base: position 1,760 of record CAYUNC010000022.1, on the reverse strand, counting down.
CTCAGCCATAATAATATCACCTAAAAAAGCAAATGATGCCGAAACACCACCAAATGTAGGGTCAGTTAATATTGATATAAAAGGTAATCCCATATTGTCAAGTTTTCGTAAAGCTGCCGAAGTTTTTGCCATTTGCATTAAAGAAAATGTACTCTCTTGCATTCTAGCTCCACCACTTGCACTTATGATAATCACACCTTGGTTTTTTTCCATCGCTCTATTACAAGCTCTTACAATCTTTTCGCCCTCAACAGAACCTAAACTTCCACCTAGAAAAGCAAAATCAAATACTACAAGCTGAACACCTAAGCCATTTATAGTACATTCACCACTTACAATAGAAGATGTTTTTCCAGTTTTGTGAAGTGCTTCTTCTAATCTTTTTTGATAAGATTTACTATCAACAAATCTTAAAGGGTCAGTTGGTTGTAGTTCACTATCTAACTCATTAAAACTATTTTCATCTGCAAGAAGTTCTATTCTTTTGTTTGCCCCTATTCTCATATGATGAGTACATTTAGGACAAACATGATGTAGGTTTTCAACCTCTTTAAAAAACATCATAGAGCTACAAGATGGACATTTAACCCAATGACTTTGTGTAGTTATTGCATCTGGTGTATTGTTTTGTTTTTGAGTTATCTCTGATTTTATTTTATTAAAAAAGTTTTTTAAATCCATTTATTAATCCTATTATTTTTATAATTATTCGCCATTATATCATAATAGTTCTATTTTTATTAGAAAACTAATTTTATATATTATAAATTGAAATTACATAAAAAGAATAATATTTATTAAAAAAGTATATTAATTTACTTAGTTTTTTAGTTAAATGACAGACAAATAGCTTATTTAAAGCATTTATAGCACTTTCGATAACATACATTTTATATGTAATGTTATTTGTTATTTTAAGGGTAAGTTGTATAGAATGTATGTTAATAATTAGTTATACATTAAATAGAAGGAAATAAAATTGGCTTTAACACAAATGCAAATTGTTCAATCACTAGGTGAAGCAATGTCTTGGTTTGAACGAGAACTTGAATGGGGCGTTGCACCAACAGAGTTAAGACATTTGAGTGGTAGAATTGGAGAATTATACTCAGCATTAATAACAAATGGTCAAATGGCAACAGAAGTTAATCAAAAAGGTTATGATGTAGTTAGTTCAACAGGAGAAAGAATCTCTGTCAAAACTACAGCAAAAATGGATTCGAATGGACATGTTTCATTTAATCCATCAACCCTGAATGAAGTTGATAGAATCATTATATTAAGAATAAATACAGAAGAAATGCAAATTGAAATTTTATTAAATGAAGTTGTATCAGAAGCCCAGAAGCTTATGACACAACCAAATACAAATGGCAAAGTATCAATAGCACTTTCAAAATTAATTAAAAAACAAAAGGAAAGAACAGATATCAGTACAATTAAAACAGTTACTATTGATAACTATATAATAGAAGAGCTTGAAAATGGAACAATTGAAATTTTAAAAAATAATGAACTTGTAACACCAACAAAACCAACTCTTAGAATATTTGCATCAAAGTTTAATATTAGCCTATTAAATAATAATGGGAATAAACGAAATACAAGACAATTGGGAAGCCTAGTTATACAAGCAATTCAAAATCATAATAATGAAGATGTATAACAAAACCTTCACTGGTTCACAGTCTCTCTGAATGGTAACACAAGCTAAAATAACAAAATATACATTCCCAAGTAATATAATAGAAAAAGATTTG
>CAYUNC010000021.1:0-15313 GCA_964445915.1 uncultured Arcobacter sp. | reverse complement strand
TCTATATATTCTTTAACATCAGAATACAAAACCGTATCTTTCCAATCATCAAATGCCATACCAGAAGCATTAGGATGTCCGCCACCATTTGCAATATTATGAGCAACTTTTGAAACATCTAATTTTCCATTTGCTCTTATCCCTGCTTTTCCTCTTCTACTTACATCAAGGAAAAAATCATAATCTGGATTTGCTTTTAAAAATGCATTAGCTGGAATTGAGATACCACCTATTGTAAAAGTAAGAAGACCTTTATGCCCTTGATAATAAACTGTTAATTCATCTTTTTTATCTTCTAGTAACTGTACTAAATATTTTGAGCTTAAATTTTCCATTGTATCATTAGAACTACATAATTGTAAATATTGTTTTTTAAGCGAATATATTGCTTCATCAAGTTTAATATGAGCATCTTCTAAAGATACATAATCTAAACTTTTTTCTAATAAATATAGTCTATAGTCACGATTTTCATTAGAAAAAAGAGTATTATTTATCTCGTAAGATTTTGCAATCATTGTTAAACAAACTTTTCCAAATTCAAAATACTCACTATCATCAATCCAAATATCAACAGCATTTATAGAGTTAATTAATATTTCAAAGTTATTTTCACATAAAGATAAAAATGTAGGATAATTTTCTATAAAATAATCATATACTATTTTTGTTGCACTTCTTGTAGTATCTAAATAGTACCAATCATATCTTTTTGCACTTTTTTCTCCAGAGCCATGATGGTCTAATAGTTGTAGTTTTATATTATGTCCAGCTTCATTTAAAGTATTTACTTGCTTGTCTAAAAACTTAGCTTCATCTGGATTTAGATTTACATCAGATATTAAAATAAAACTCTCTTTTTCTTCACAAGATTGTATAGTGTCAAGTATATGTTTTAAGTTTATTTTTACTTCTAAACCATAGTTTGCATTAAGATATAATCCATCTGGAAAAATCTTCTTTGTTATAAGTTGACAACCATACCCATCTAAATCAGTATGTGATAAATGATAAAAATTCATTACATTATGTCCTTTAGTGTTAAATTCTCTAAAAAACCATTTATTTTAAATTGTAAATTTGCTAAAACAGGAAATAGCGTACAACTACTAGATTTACTAGAACTACATAATTGTCCATCATTTGAACATTCAAATACTGATGGCATTTTCTCTTCTGCTATTTTAATAATTGTTAAAATAGTTAAATCAATAGGTTCAATATTAAGTAAGAATCCTCCATTAATACCTTTAAATGACTTTAATATATCATTTTTTGCTAACTGCTGTAAAATTTTAGCTAAAAAAGATTTTGATATATCTAGGTTTGTTGATAGTGTATCCGCATTTTGTGGTATATCTGTTTTTGCAATAAGCACCAAAGCTAACATGGCATATTCACTTTTCTTTGTAAGAAGCATTTTAATCCTATATTTAATTAATTAATGTATTGTATTATAAGTATCATTATAGTTTGTTGTATTAGTATTTTAATGAAGATTATGGTATTCTCTAAATATGAAAAAACCTATTACAATTTTTATTATTTTCTCTATTGTTATCTTTATTTTACTAACTGGCTCATTATATAATAGATACAACAGTGTAATCCAATTAAAAGAACAGATTGTAAAAGATGAGGGTAAATCTATAGTTGCTTTTATTACTGCTTTTAGAGCAAGCTATCAAGATGTTTTTACATTAAATCATATTCAACTTACAGATACAACTTTACAATTCTTACCCGTGAAAACAACAAATAGTATATCTGAAAAATTTTCTCATCTTACAGGAGATAAAACATTAATAAGAACCGTATCAGACAGACCTAGAAATCTTGAAAATCTAGCCAATAATAATGAACTAAAAATTATAAATTATTTTAAAGAAAATAAAGATAAAGAATTTTATTTTAAAGACAATGAAGATACGAGTTACTTTTATGCACAGCCATTATATATAACAGAAACATGTCTAAAGTGTCATGGAAAAAGAGAGGATGCACCAAAAATAATTAGAGATAACTATTCTTTATCTTATGACTATAAACTTAATGATTTAAGAGGTATTTTAAGTATAAAAATATCTAAGACAACTATTGTTAATACTATTGATACCACTTTTTATGACTCTATAAAAACAGCTATTATTATGTATGTATTATTTTTAATTGGTCTATATATGATGATACAAATTATTCTTAAAAATGAAAAAGAATATACACATACCCTAGAAGATAAAGTTGCAAAGCAAGTTGCAGAACTAGATGATAAACAACATATGTTAGCACAACAATCAAAGATGGTATCAATGGGAGAGATGCTTGAAAACATTGCTCACCAATGGCGACAACCACTTTCAGTAATATCTACAAGTTCTACAGGACTACTTTTACAAAAAGAGTTAGGTATTAGTGCAGAAAAAGATGAACTTGAAATTTTAAATAAGATAAATGATACTGCTCAACATTTATCACAAACTATTAATGACTTTAGAGATTTTTTCAAATCAAATAAAGAAAAATCACTTTTTGATATTAAAAAGATTTATTTAAAAACAAGCATATTGATGAGTTCAAAACTAAAAAATAAAGATATTCAAGTTATAGAAAATTTAGCAGAAATTGAAGTTGAGGGTATTGAGGGTGAATTTATTCAAGTTTTAATGAATATACTAAATAATTCACAAGATATATTAGAAACTACTAAAGATGATAGAAAACTAATTTTCGTAGATATATATAAAGATGGCAAGGATACAATTACTACAATAAAAGACAATGGTGGCGGAATACCTAATGATATTATTAATAAAGTTTTTGACCCATATTTTACAACAAAACATAAAGCACAAGGTACAGGAATTGGACTTTATATGAGTATGGAAATAATTGTAAAACATTTTGGTGGTAGTTTAGAAGTTCATAATGAAGAGTATGAATATGAAGGTGAAATGTATAAAGGTGCTAAGTTTATAATTAAAATATAATATTTTAAGAACTAAAAAAAGGGGATAGTGAAATTCACTATCCCCTTTTTTAATATAAAAATTAAAACTATTTAGCTCTAATTCCTAATTTTGCAACTAACTCACCAAATTTAGTATAATCTGTTTCTTTAATGTATTTAAGAAGTCTTTTTCTCTTACCTACCATTTTAAGTAAACCTAATCTTGAAGAGTGATCTTTATGATTTGTTTTTAAGTGTTCAGTTAATGTACTGATTTGTTTTGTTAACATTGCGATTTGTACTTCGCTTGAACCTGTGTCTTTTGTATCTCTTTGGTGTTTAGCAATAATTGCTAATTTTACGTCCTGATCTAAAGCCATAATAGCCTCCTGATTGGTATATAGTCTCAAATTAACCTTAAATAATTTTAATGATAATCTGGAAGATGGATTATAATCAAAATCATATTTAAGTTTGCTTAAAGTAAATAAATTACTATAGTTTTAAGTAATATAGTATAATAATATAGTTATAATTATTATAATTTATAGTTAAGAATTAAAGGAAAATATAATGGAAGAAAAAATATTAGCATGTGACAATGAAGATTGTATGAAAAAAGATGTATGTGAAAGATATAGATTATTTAAAGAGGGTCAAAAAGAGTATAAAACTCATAGTGGAACACCAAAAAAAGCCTGTGGTAAGTTTATTGAATCAACAAAATAAACTATAAATGATAAACAAAAGCAAACTACTTTTTTATTTTACTATAGGCTTAGTTTCTATTCTTATAGTTCAAATAACCCATATATACATAACAAAAACTACTACTTCTAAAGTACTAGATAAAAAGTTGGCTTTTGTATCACTTACAGGATTACCAGATTTAGCAATTTCAACTGAAGCTACATATATTAGGCATAGAAGTTTAAGTGATTTGTTTTCTATATATAAAGATGATGGAAATTTGAGAGAATATTTTCCATCTACTTTTGTCTATTCTCATTCAACTATTATAAATAATACGCCATCAATTTTAATACAATCAAAGGAAAGATAGTGAAAAGTAAAATCAATATATATTTAATAGAATTTGCAATCAATGCAATCTTGCGTGCAAAAACTAAAAGTTTTTTTATTACTACTATTTTTGTATTTTTAACATTTCTATTAACTTCAATATTTTTCATATCACATAGTATTAAACACGAGCTTGATACTACTGTAGATTCTTTACCTCAAATAACAGTACAAAAAATAAAAGCTGGAAAAGCATATGATATAGATGTAAGTGCTGTTGATGATATTCTTGAAATATCTGGAGTTAGTGATGCAGTTGCAAGAGTTTGGGGATATTATTATTTTGAAAATGGTGGAGTTAATTTTACACTTGTAGGTGTTGACCAATATGAAAAACAATATAAGAATAGTCTTGAAAACCTTGTAACTAAGTTTGATATTTCAGATGGCTCTTCTATGATTGTAGGTGCTGGAGTAAAAGAAATATTAACTAAAAGTTATTATCCTAAGTATTTTAATTTTATAAAACCTGATGGAACATTCAAAAGAGTAACTATTGGTGGCGTTTTTGATGCTTCTACACAATTAGAATCAAACGATATGATTATCTTATCAAAAGATGATACTAGAGAGATTTTTGATATGAGTGAAGATAAAGCAACTGATATTGTGGTAAAAGTTGCAAACCCTGAAGAGATTCCAATGATAGTTTCAAAAATAAAACTTATACATCCAGATACAAGAATCATTACAAATGAAGATTTAAAAGTAAGTTATCAGAATATATTTGATTATAAAAGTGGTATATTTTTAGCTATTTTTATCATATCTTTATTTACATTTTTTATTATTATTTATGATAAAGCAAGTGGCTTAAGTAGTGAAGAGAAAAGAGAAATAGGAATTTTAAAAGCAATTGGTTGGACTGTAGATGATGTATTAAAAGAGAAATTTTATGAGAGTTTTATTATCTCCTTTATTGCTTATGTTCTAGGCATTCTATTGGCTTTTGGTTTTGTATATTTACTACAAGCACCACTCTTAAGAGATATATTTGTAGGGTATAGTCAATTAAAAACTACTTTTGAACTACCTTTTGTATTTGACTTTCAGACTTTATTTTTAGTATTTTTTGTAAGTGTACCTGTATATATTTCTGCAACAATCATTCCATCGTGGAAAATAGCAACATTAGAAACTGATGAAGTGATAAGATAACATATATTTAAACTATATTTAGATATACTTTTTGACTTTTTATATTATATATAATTAGCTCTTACTTTAATTAAAAATTTTTAATTTCAATCTTATCATAAAGATGGAAAACAAAGATGGACAACAAAAGAATGGAAAACCCAGGGTATTTTTACTTTGAGGAAAACAAAAGAATGGAAAACAAAAATGGAAAACAAACAAAGTGCAGTTTCTGTGCAAAACAAAAACAAAAACAAACAACAATACTTATTTACTTCTGAAGTAGTAAGTCCAGGTCACCCAGACAAATGTGCAGATATAATCTCTGATAGTATAGTAGATAAACTAATCATTGGCGATAGTAAATCTAGAGTTGCAAGTGAAGTATTTGTAGCTGGAAAACATGTAATAATTGGTGGTGAAGTTACAAGTAACACAAAAGTTTCAACTGAAGATTATAAACAAATTGCAATTGATGCTTTAGAAAAAATAGGTTATTTTAATAATAATGCTTTTACAGATGAAGAGTGTTTAAAACCTCAGAATGTAGAAGTACAAGTTTTATTAAATAGACAAAGCCCTGATATAAATCAAGGTGTTGATCAAGAAGATGGTGAAACAGGTGCTGGTGACCAAGGTATTATGTTTGGTTATGCAGATTGCGAAACTGAACATTTTATGCCATCAGCTTTGACATATTCAAGAATGTTAATGCAAAAAGTTTATGACTACGCATTGGCAAATCCAAATGAATTAGGTGTTGATATTAAAACACAAGTAACAGTTGATTATGTGTGTAAAGAAAACTTTGAGAAATCACAACCACAACATATTGATACTATTGTAGTTTCTGCACCTTGTGTATCAAGTATGGATATTACAACAGTTAGAGCTTTAATACAAGGTTTAATTGATGATGCTGGACTTCCTTTGGATATGTATGATAAAAATAATTGTACAATTCATATTAATCCTACAGGAAAATATGTATCTCATAGTCCATTACATGATAGTGGATTAACAGGACGAAAACTAATCGTTGATAGTTTTGGTGGTTATTCTCCTATTGGTGGTGGAGCTCAAAGTTCTAAAGATTATACAAAAGTAGATAGAAGTGGATTATATGCTGCTAGATATATAGCTAAACATATTGTTGCTTCTAAATTAGCTACAAAGTGTGTAGTTCAATTATCTTATGCAATTGGTGTAGCAAAACCAACTTCAGTTGCTGTTGATACTTATGGTACATATACAAGTAAAAATGATGATGAATTATCTACATTTGTAATGGAAAACTTTCCATTAACTCCAAATTGGATAACTAAAAAGTTTGCATTAGATAAGCCAAGTGATGATACTTTTCTTTATGCTGATGTAGCAAGCCGTGGTCAAGTTGGTCAGCCTGATTATCCATGGGAAGAACTAAATGATATGGAAATATTTAAAACTCTAAAATAATATCATTATGCCCACAGTTGAAAATGTGGGTGTGTTGATACTGCTCTTAAAATATCTGCTCTTGATAAGATACCAACAACCTTACTAGAAGTTCCATCAACTATTGGAATAGTATTAAGATGGTACTGTACCATTACTTTTGCAACTCTTCTAATATCTGAAATTGGTTCTGCTGTCATAATATCACACATTGTTATACTATTTATAGGTGTTACATTTATATATGATGTATTGGTCTGATTTTCTATCATAGCTTTTGCAATATTTGATATAGTAGCTAAACCTTTTAATTCATCATCAAAACCTAAAACTGGTATCTGTTTTAAGTTATTTTCATTCATTTTTACCCAACAATCATAAATACTATCAGTTGCTTTTACTGTTACAACATTTGTACTCATAAGCTGATAAGCATGTAAAATCTCTTCATCTATATGTATATTTGCCATTTGTTTATATACATTTTTAGCTTCGCTTGATAGATGTTCCTGAAAAGTTGATCTCTTTTGTTTTTGCTCATCTTCTTGTTTAGAAGATACTTTTTGTCTGATTCCAGATATAGCTTGTAGCTTTGTCACTTGATATGGATCAGTAACTTGAAACTTCACCCCTGCATCATCATACATATTAAACATAATATCTCCAAAATTATAAGATACTTTTATGATATAATAAGTTTAATTAAAAAAGGCAATATATGAACCTAAAGAATCTACAAAAAGCAAAAGAATTAACACAAAACCTTTCTATTCTTTATGTGGAAGATGATAAAAGTCTACAAACTCAAATAGGCAAATTTTTAAATCAATTATTTAAAAATGTATATCAAGCTTATGATGGTATTGAGGGTATTGAAAAATATAATAAATTAAATCCAGATATTATTTTGACAACTTTAGCTATGCCACTCAAAGATGGTATGGAACTTATTATGGATATACAAACTATCAATGAAGATGCCAAAATTATTGTATTTTCTCAACAAAATGAAGATTTTGAACTATTACAAACTATTGATATGGGTATTATTGCAACTATTTTAAAACCATTTGATATTGATAAATTAACTATTAGCTTTATAAAAGCATTTGAACAAGATGCTTTAGATGAATATCAAAGATGTATAGATGATTTAAAAATATCTAAACAAGATATTGTTTTTCATAATTATTACAAAGGTATTCCTGTAGAAAATAATAGTGAGATTATTAGTATAGATAATAATGGCAATGTAATTTTAAAACTTTCAGCAATGCAAATAGTAGCATGTGAATTTGAGAATATTGCAATCGTAGAACTAAAATCTATAAATAAATTCATTAAAACGAAGCACTTTACTATTGATAAAGATACACAGCAAATTTCATTGTCAAACTTGCGATACCTTGATTATGTTATTCGTAATATAAACTATAAAAGACTAGTTCCAGATAAAAGTTTGAGTGCTGGTATTAGATTTAAAAATAAACAAGTTTCAAATAATATAAAAGATATAAATTTTGACTATATCTCTTTGGTTATAGACAAAACAAATATATTGTTAGATATTGGAGATATTTTTGAACTAACATTAGTATTTGAAATAAAAGCAAAAAACAGTCTTATAAGTCAACCTTTACAAACTAAAATATTTGCAAAAGGTACAATTACAAAACTAAATGAAAATCAAAATACTTACAATTGTATCCTAAATATTCAAGTTGAAAAAGCATCTCAAAGTACAATGATGAAATATCTACATCAATTAGAAATAGAATCAATAAAAGAGTTAAAAAAAGGTATAATAAACTAATGATAAATCTAAAAAATATAACTAAACAATATGAAATCAATAAAAACAATATTGTCACAGCACTAGATGATATAAGTTTGAACTTTAAAGAGGGAGAACTAATTGTACTAAAAGGTGCTAGTGGTAGTGGAAAAAGTACAATTCTATCTTTAATAGCAGGATTAACAAAACCTACTAATGGAGAGGTTATAGTTGACAATAAACGAATATCTAAACTCCCTGATAACTTTGCTTCACTTTACAGAAGAGAACATATTGGATTCATCTTTCAAAAATATAATTTGATACCAACACTAAGTGTTACAGATAATATTTTAGTACCTTTAATACCTATGAATATATCTGAAGAACTTATGCAAACAAAACTTGATATAGCTATGATAAAATTTAATATAGACCATAAAAAAGATGCAATTGTAAGAAACTTGTCTGGTGGCGAACAACAGCGAGTTGCTATTGCAAGAGCATGGGTAAATGACCCTAAAATTATTATTGCAGATGAGCCAACTGCAAATCTTGATGAAAAGCTATCTTTAGAGTTTATTGATGTTTTAAAACAGATGAAGGCATCAAATAAAACAATTATTGTAGCTACTCACGACCCACTATTCTTTAATCTTGATTTTATTGATAAAATTATAGAGGTATATAACGGAAAGATTGTAGGATGATTTTAGCACCTGAAGTTTTAGCTATATTTATACTTAATATTATATTTATGATATTTGGAACAATAGCTTTTATTTTAAGTATTAGAATATTTCTAAAATGGGATATAAACTCAACTTCAAAACTTCAATACTCTTTAGAAAAACAAAGTTTTCTAACAGCAACAATTGTAAAATATATTTTTATACTTAAGTTACCACTATTTTTATTTTTTATTTTTACATTAGATAAAATATCAAATGTCCTAACAGGTGCTATGTGTGCTGCTGGTGTTGTTGATGCTACAGAATATGGTACATATCTATTTATTTTAAAGATTCTAAATATCTATTTATTTGGCTTTTGGCTAAGTATTCATTATATTGATATAAAAAGTGAAAGTCTTTCAAAAACTCGTCTAAAGTTTGGATTATTTATTATCGCATTTATAGTTTTTTGTGCAGAGATTGTCCTTGAAACTATTATGTTTAGTGCAATTGATATTGATAAGATGGTGAGTTGTTGTGGTACTTTGTACTCTAGTTCAGCAACATCAGCAATATCTAGTATATTTTTAATTGATACTCCTATATTATTAGGTATATTTTATACTAACTTTTTAATTATAGTGATATTATATTTCCTAAAGCAAAGGTATCTTTTTAGCTTAGCAAACTTATTTTTTATTATCATATCAATTGTTAGTTTAATATCGTGGTTTGGAACTTATATATATGAACTACCAACTCATCATTGTCCATTTTGCTTTTTACAAAAAGATTACTATTATGTTGGATATTTCATATATACATTTTTATTTATAGGAACTTTCAATGGTTTACTTGCAGGATTTATTGGAAATTCTAATATGAAATATAAACTATCTTTGCTATTTAATATATTGTATGTTTTACTTGTAAGTGCTTATCCTGTAATATATTATATTAGAAATGGTGTTTGGTTATAAAGGTATTTTTAGATATTATATATCTTATACAATATTGGCAAAAAGGATTATAACTTGTCACAAAACAATGAATTAGAAAATCAAACTACAACTATAGAAAATGTAGTTGAGGAATGTGTTCCTTTAGCACAATTATTAGAAAAGTCTTCAAGCTTTCCAGCTAAACTTGAAGAGATGTTTATACTTCAAAAACAACTTAATGACAATACGAACGGTGTAAACTGGGAGTTAGGTACAAATAAGTTTGGCAAAGAGATAAATTGGCTTAGATGTATCCATATGGAAGTTGCTGAACTAATAGAGTCAGCACCTTGGAAGCATTGGAAAAATATATCTGCTCAACCAGATATAGATAATATTCATATAGAATTAGTTGATATTTGGCATTTTTTAATGAGTTATATTCTTCAAGAAACAAATATACCAAAAGCAGTATCATTAGTTAATACACATTGTATTTATGAAGCTGTAGAAATAAATAATATAGATATTAAACTTATGATTAGTGAATCAGAAAAGTTATCATATATTGCACTAGCTATTGAAACAGGAAATATGCCTGCATTTAATGGAGTAGAGAGATTTATTGACCAATTTTTTAGATGTTGTAAGATTTCAGGATTAAGTTTTACTTGGCTTCAAAAAATATATATTGGTAAAAATTGTTTAAATAAATTTAGACAAGACAATGGATACAAAGAGGGAACATACACTAAGATTTGGAATGGTCAAGAGGATAATGTTGTTATGATGTCAGTTTTAGAAACAGCAGAAGACTTAACTTTTGAAACTGTTTATAAAAATTTAGACAAAGCATACTCTAATATAAAAAGCTAAACTATTTTACAAGTTGGATGAATATCCAACTCTAAAGTAGCTACTGCTCCTGCTACATCATCTGTTCTATTTTTTAAAGATATAGTAGCACCCAAAGTATCAGCAGCACTTTTTGCTAAAAACAATCCTAGCCCTGCTCCTGATTCTTCACCCTTTCTTTCAAAAGGTGCAAATAAATCAATAGTATCATCACAACCAATACCTTCATCAATAACCTCTATCTTAACATTATAATCAGATGTTAGCGTTGTAATCATAATACTTTTATTTTTTGCTGTAAATTTAATAGCATTTTGTACAAAGTTTTGAATAATTTGAGTTAAAAGTGTAGGTTGAATTATGATAATAAATTTATCACTATTTGATGTAAATGAAATATCAATATTTTTACTATTTGCTAAAAGCTTATAATCTTGAGTTTTTAGTTTTAGAAAATCAATTATATCAACCTCCATTGGTCTTTCAAACTGTGCACCCTCTTGTCTTCCAATATCCAAAATAGAACTAATCATAATATTCATTTTATCAATCTCTGTAATATTAACTTTTAAAGTTTCAACATATTTTTGAGGTTCTCTTTCTTTTCTTATTGTTATTTCACTTTTTAATTTCATAACTGTAAGTGGTGTTTTTAATTCGTGTGCCGTACCTATAAACAACTCTTTTTGGTATTTCACATAATTCTCTATCCGTTTAGTTAAGTTATTAATTGACATAGCTAAGGCTCTAAACTCTACTGGTAATTTTCTTGTATCAAGTGTAGTAAGTGAATTTACATCCATATTTGATAATGTATTAGTAATATTAATAATTGGAGTTAAAAGAGTTTTTGAAACAGTAAAAGCATATAAAACAACCATAACTAGTCCACCCAAAGCTAAAAACATAAGATTACTAAATATCTTATTTAACATCTCATGTGAATGATTTATATTTTTAGTAATTTTAATATATAAACCATTTCTCATATCAAAAGGATAATGTAGTTCTATATAATTATTATGGTCTTTTATATATGTTCTATATGTAAGTTTAGTAATATGAGGTGCTGATACCAAATCAATTGTAGTGTCATCATTTGCAATAACTTTGAAAGATATATCTTGATTTGCTGACATATTTGTACTAAGTTTATAGATTAGTTTTGCATCTTTTAGTAAGTTTTGAGATATATCATCATAAATTGTAGCTTTTGTAAAACCATAAAAAATAAATGCTAATATGACTACAAAAATAGAAGTTGCAACTATAAGCTTATATTGAAATTGCTTATAGATGCTTTGTGATTTCAAAGTTGAAACCTACTGAGCTACTTCTTCTACTTTTGGAGGGTAACAAAATCTGTACCCTCTTCTTCTAATTGTTTCAATTGTAGCAATATTTAATGGCTTATCCATCTTTTGTCTAATTTGATTGATAGCAACTTCAATAACATTTGGAGTAACTAATTCAGGCTCTTCCCAAATTGCGTCAAGTAATTGTTCTTTAGAAACAATTTGGTCTCTATGTCTAGCAAGGTGAGTTAAAACTTCAAAAGGTTTACCTTTTAATTCTATCTCAACACCATCATAAATAATTTTTTCTTCATCAGGGTTAATTGATAAGTTTTCAATCTCAATTACATTAGTTCCACCAAATCTTAATCTACATTCAATTCTAGCTAATAAAATATCGAAATCAAAAGGTTTCTTAATATAATCATCTGCACCACAACCAAGAGCTTTAATTTCACTATCTTTATCATCTCTAGCACTAACAATTACTACTGAAGTTCTGCCACTTCTATTTTTAATAATCTTTGTTAATTCTAAACCATCACCATCTGGTAACATCCAGTCAGTTAAAACTAAATCATAGTTTCTAATATCAATAAAGTATTCTGCATCTTTAAAGTTTTCAGCTATATCTACTTGGTATCCACAATCTTGTAAACCCTCTTGCAATGTTCTATTTAATGTACTTTCATCTTCTACTATAAGTATTCTCATATTTTTATATTCCTTCTATAAACTTAAAGTTAAGTTAACTTTAATAATTTGTAAGCGGGATTATAACATAAATTAAGATAAAATTAAAGTCTTTTTAAGCTAAATTTGTAAATTTCTTGAAATAATTTTTGTTTAGTTAGTGTATACCACTAAGAGTGATATAATTCACTTTTAAATAATTTTTAAAAGTGAGGTTATATTTATATTTTTGCGAAGCAAACTGAAGTAGCAGCTTCTAAGTTTTCTAATTTTGTAATTATCTCTTCATTTACTTCATCATCAACCAAAATTACTGCTAATGCACCATCTTTTGCTCGACCTAGTCTAAAGTCAGATATATTAATACCATTATCACCTAGTACTTTTCCAACTTCACCAATTACACCTGGTATATCAGAATTTGTAAGTAATATCATATTTCCAGAAGGTTCAATATCTACTATAAAGTTATTTATCTCTATAATTCTTTGAACATCTTCATTAAAAATTGTACCACTTAAAATATTTACACCATTTTCAGTTGTAATTTTAATAGATACCTTATTAGTAAAACCACTATCATTTGAAACTTCTTTTGAATCTATAGTAATATCTCTATTTTTAGCTACAAAAGTTGCATTTACATAGTTTAATTTTTCATTACCTAAACTTTGTGTTAATGCACCAACAATAGCAAATGTACTTAAACTATCACAATATGATGCAATATCACCTTGTGCTTGAATTTTAATAGATTTGATTACTGATTTATCCATTTGAGCTAATAAAAAAGCCATCTTTTGAGTAAGTTCTAAATAAGGCTTTACAAAAGTTGGTATTTTTGTTTCATCAATTGGTAAGTTTAACGCGTGTGGATAACCTATCCCTCTTGCTGCTTCAATTGCATTATTCGCAGCTTGTGTTGATATTTTATACTGAGACTCTACCGTATTTGCTCCAAGATGTGCAGTTACAATAATATTTGGTAAATCTAAAAGTGGATGGTCTGTTGCAGGTTCTTTACTAAAAACATCAATTCCAGCCATAGCAATCTTACCACTTTTTAAATTATTAAAAAGTGCCTCTTCATTATACAATCCACCTCTAGCACAATTTATAAGAATAACACCATCTTTCATTTTGGCAATTTGTTCTTCACCAATCATATCTAATGTTTCAGTATTTTTTGGAGTGTGTATAGTAATAATATCACAAGATAAAATATCATCAAAACTATCAGTATATTCAATACCTAAATCTGTAGCTTTTGAAGATGCGATGTAAGGGTCGTAAGTTACAACATCCATTTCAAAACTTTTAGCACGAAGAGCTACACGATGACCAATATTACCAAATCCAATAACACCTAATTTTTTACCAAATAATTCTTGACCATACCAGTCTTCTCTTTTCCAAATTCTTTGATCTTTTAATTGAGCATGAGCATAAGGCATTTTTCTCATACAAGAAAGCATATGAGTCATTGTAAGTTCTGTTGCAGCTATTGTATTTGCAGTTGGAACATTCATAGCAATAATACCTTTTTTGCTACAACCTTCCATATCTACATTATCAACACCAACACCAGCACGAACAACAGCTTTTAAATTATCAGCTGCTGCTAAAAATTTATCATCTATATCTGTTGAACTTCTAGTAATTGCTACATTTGCAGTTTTAATTATATCTAAAAGAGCTACTTTATCAATATCAGCAGCATAAACATAATTTATATCACTAGTATTTTTTAATATCTCCAATCCACTTTCGTGGATATGGTCACATACTACTACAGTAGGTTTATTCATCTTTGTTTCCTAGTTTCTTAAAGTTTACCTGCTAGTGCATCACCTAAAGTCATACTACTATCATCATTTACATCTTTTAACATATCTCTTTGTTGTTGAGATTCTAATCTTTTAGAAGATAATCTAACTCTATTTCTTTGTTTATCAATATTAACAATTACAGATTCGATTTCATCGCCAATTTTAAGCTCATCTTCACCTTCAACTGGTGGAGTTAAATCTTCTTTTCTAATTAGTCCGTCAAGATTATTTTCTAATACAACAAATACACCAAAGTCTTTAATATCTTTGATTTTAGCTTTAATAATATCACCATTACTGTGTTTAGCAGCAAATATATCAGCAGGAGATTCAGAAAGTGATTTTAAACTTAAAGAGATATTTTCTTTTTCAGTATCAATTTTGATAATTTTAGCAGTAATATCATCACCTTTTTTGAATGCATCTTTACATTTAGTTGCATTATCCCAGCTAGCTTCTTCATTATGTAAAAGACCATCAACAGTTCCAAGGTTTACAAATGCACCAAAATCAGTTAATGTAGCAACTTTACCTTCTACAGTATCTCCAACTTTATGAGTTTTAATAAACTGTGTAAATGGTTTTTCTTGTAAAGATTTTAAACTTACTCTTAATCTTCTTTTATCACAATCTAAATCGATAACTTCA
>CAYUNC010000020.1:0-15614 GCA_964445915.1 uncultured Arcobacter sp. | reverse complement strand
GCCTATCTCTTTGGGCAAATCTATTTACTTTATCTTCAATACTTGGACAATATCTTGGACCTGTACCTTCAATCTGACCTGTAAAAAGTGGTGCTCTTTCAAAGTTGCTTCTGATATTTTCGTGAGTATTTATATTTGTGTATGTGATATAACACGGAAGTTGAGTAGGGTTAAATGTACTTTTATTTGTTCTAAAACTAAATGGTGCAGGATTTTCATCTCCACCGTGTTGTTCCATATCTTTGAAGTTTATTGATTTTCCATCTAATCTTGCTGGAGTTCCTGTCTTTAGTCGTCCAACATTTAAACCTAAATCTTTTAGTTGAGTTGATAATGTTGTAGATGGAAGTTCCCAAGCTCGACCTGCTTCATATTGTTTATGTCCAATATGAATAAGTCCTTTCATAAAAGTTCCTGTTGTAAGGATTACTTTTTTTGCTTTAAAAGTTTCACCAAGTAAAGTTTCTACACCTGATACTTCATCTTTATCATTTAGTGTTAAGAAACTTACTTCATCTTGATATACTTCTAGGTTTGGAGTATTTAAACAAATATTTTTCATATATTGTCTGTATGCATCCATATCAATTTGAGCTCGGCTACCTTGAACAGCAGCACCTTTTGAAGAGTTTAAAATACGAAATTGAATACCAGTAGCATCAGTACAAAGACCCATTTGACCACCAAGTGCATCAAGTTCTCGTACTAAGTGACCTTTTGCAAGTCCACCAATAGCAGGGTTACAACTAGCAGCCCCAATTTGTTCAACTAACATAGTAATTAAAAGTGTTTTTTTGCCCATTCTCGCACTTGCTAAACAAGCTTCAATACCAGCATGACCACCACCAACTACAATTACATCATATTCTTCAATCACTATTTTTATTCCTTAACTCTATATAAATGCTATTATATCTAATATTTATATATAAAATATAAAAGCCATATTAGAATTAATTAAGTAATTAATTTTATGTATGATATAATACATAATATATTAAACATAAGGGTTATATTATGAGTATAAATGATGTAAGAAAAAATTTTGTTTTTAAAAAAGATGTTGCTGATCACTTAAAAGAGTTATCAATAAGAGATGGAAAATCTATGACTCTTGTTGTTCAAGATTTGATAGAGGAAAAATACGAAGAGATAAGTGTAGCTGAGAAATTAGAAGCATTTTATAAATTTGCTGGTGGAGGTACTGGATTGTTTGGAGATATGACTGTTCAAAGTATAAAAGCTATGAAAGGTGATAAAGGCGAAAAATATGGAGCTTAAATCTATATTTTTAGATGCTAATATTTTTATAGATGCAAATGATAAAACAAGAGATGCATATGAAGAATGTTATAAAATAATACCGTATTTATTGGGTAAAAATATTAAAATATACACAAGTTGTGATTTGATTACTACTATTTATTATATATTATCTAAAACAAATAAATTACAAGCCTTATCACAAATTGAAGAGCTAAATAAAATATGTAAAATTATAGAATTTTCAAATGATGAACTAAAACAAACTTGCAAGATTATGAGAGAAGATGAAAAGTTTAAAGACTTAGAAGATGCAATACAATATACTCTAGCTAAAAATGCAAACTGTGATATAATCATATCAAATGATAAAAAGTTTTATTCACCAAAACTAACACTTCTAAGTAGTAGTCAATTTATCAAACAATATAAGTTAGGAGCAATCTAATGTTTACAGGATTAATTCGTGAAATGGCAACAGTAGTGAACTTGTCTAACAATACTTTAACACTAAAAGCAAAATACGAACCAAGTATTGGCGATAGTATTGCTATAAATGGTGCTTGTCTAACAGTAATCCAAGTTTTAAATGGTACTTTTAGTGTAGAGTTGTCACCAGAATCACAAAAAACTTTAGCAATGGAAAACTATAAAAATAGTGTACATATGGAACCTGCTATGATGATGGGTGATAGATTTGAAGGGCATATTGTTCAAGGTCATGTGGATTGTATTGGAAAGATTGTTTCAATAAATCAAAATGGTAACTCGACAGATTTTATTATAAACTTGCCAAAAGAGTTTATAAAGTTTGTGATACCAAAAGGTTCTATTACTGTTGATGGAATTAGTTTGACTGTTAATGATGTTGATACTAAAAAGCAAAGTTTTAGACTTACTATTATTCCACATACTATTAAAAATACTTTGTTTTTAAACTATAAAGTTGGAAGTAAAGTAAATATTGAAACAGATATGTTTGCTCGATATGTATTTAATATGTTTAAAAAAGAAGATGATACTTTATCTTGGGAAGATGTTGATAAGGCTATGTCTAGATATTAGATATCTAAACTAAAGCACCTAGCTGTTCACCAGCTAAAAGGTGAAAATGTATATGAGGAACTTCTTGTCCTCCATTTTGACCTATGTTTGTTATTATTCTATATCCATCACTTTTTACACCTAAGCTTAATGCAACTTCTTGAATAAATGGAGTCATCTCTCCCATAATATTAGCTGTCATCTCATTGAAAGATTCAATATGAACTTTTGGGATGATAACTATATGGATTTTGGCTTGAGGATTTATATCTTCAAAAGCTAAAAAATTATCGTTTTCTAATACTGTTTTATTTGGAATATCACCACTTATTATTTTACAAAATATACACATTTTTATAGTCCTTTGGTTTGTTGTTTATTAAAATTATTATATCTTTTCTTCATTGAGATTATTATAAAGTTATCTCTACTGTTGTCTTTTCATTTATTATTGATGCGATTTTTATTTTTAGATTGTATTCATCACAAATAAGTTTTACTATATTTAACCCTATCCCAAATCCACCAATATTTGTGTTAAATCTTGTGTATCTTTTTAACATCGATTTTATATTTTCTTGTGAAATTCCACAACCACTATCAGTGATACTCAAAGTTTTATTTGTAAGCTTAATATCTATAGAACCTTCTAGCTTATTATATTTTATTGCATTTGATATTATGTTGTCTATTAGTTTTGATATTTTCTTTTGGTCTATGTATATCATCACATCTTTATCTAAATTTGTAGTAACTGTAAGTTTTTTAATATCTAAAAGTGTAGTAAAGTATTCAATTCTTTGTTGTATGATATTTGATAAATTTAAATCTTGATTTTGAGAAATAATTTTATTTTGAAGAACTAAATATGTCAAATCTTCATAGATATTTGAGATAGTTTTTGCACCTATATCTATTCGATTAATTTTTTTGATTAGTTTTTTATCATCTAGTTTTTTTGTATCTATCATCTCTATATTTGTAACGATTGTACTTACAGGAGTATTAAGTTCATGAGTTGTATCTTTGATAAATCTATCAAGTAAGTGCAGGGCATCTCTCATAGGTTTTAGAAATAGCTTTGATAAAAAATATCCAATAATAATCATAATAATAAAAGCAAATATCCCAAATATAACAATAGTATATATTGTATTTTTCTTCCAACTCTCATCATCTTCAATCTCAACTAATACATAAGTAGCACCTTTGTATGATGAGGTTGGGTTTTTAATATATAGAATTGTTTCATTACTTTTATACATAATTTTATCAAGTTCTTTTTTTGGATATTTTATTGTTGAGTGTATCAAACTTCCGTCACTATCATAAATAGATGATTTAAATCTATTATCAGTAGGGTAGATTTGTTGTTTTTTGGGTTTATTGTAAAGTTCATTTAACTCAATAGTTAATTCACTTGCGTATTGATTTAAAATGATTTGTTGCTCTTGGATTATATGTTCTTTTTTAGAATTATAATAAAACAATACTATAAATCCTAAAATAATAATAGTGAAAAAAACATATAAAGATAAAAATCTAACTAATGTTTTTTGTTCACTTTGTGGTAAATTTATATCCAAGCTTTTTAATACTGACAATTTTTTCTTTCCCCAAATGTTTTCGTAGATTTTTAATATAAGTTCGTAAAGCACTAGGGCTTTCCTCTTCATTATATTCCCAAAGTGCTGATGAGATAACTTCATGTGAGATGATATTATCTTGATTTTGTAAAAATAGTTTTAATAGTATTGATTCTTTATTGCTTAACTGTACTGGTGTATTGTCTATTGATAAAATATTTGTATTTGTATCATATATGATTTTATTGTCGATTTTTATCTGGTCGTTGTTTGTGTGATAAAACTCTCTTTTTAAGATTGTTTCTACTCGTATAAGTAGCTCTTTTAGTGCAAAAGGTTTTCGTATATAATCATCACAACCACTATCAAAACCATTCTCAAGGTCACTCATTGAGTTTAAAGATGTTATAAAAATAGCAGGAGTTGTGATATTTTCTTTTCTTATGTTTTTTAGTAATTCAAATCCCGTCATATCAGGAACATTTACATCCAAAAGTAAAAGGTCATAGTTGTTTTCGTAGATAAAATCTTGTGCTGTATTTGCATTGTAAACAGCAGTTATATCAAAATCTAACTCAAGAAAATAATCAACAATAGTTTGACTTAATGTTATATCATCTTCTAAAAGTAGAATTTTTTTCATCGTAGTTTATATTTTATAAGAACACTTATTGTTGATATTATTGATATAACAAAAGATAAAATTATAATTTGAAGAAAATCAACAGTAAATCCATCTGTATTTGTTAAGATACCAAATATCTCAGCAGATATAAATAAAGATAAGTTTTGACCAACTATAAATATAATACCAACAACAATAATATTAGCAACCATAGCCCCAAATAATGCTATTTTAATAATAGGTAAAGCACTATAAAAAATAGACCCACCATGGTATTGAATAATATCAATTCGTTGTGAATGTTCAAACATCCAAATCTTAACTTGTTTTGATAAAATTAATAAAGCAAAAATAATAATAAATAATAAAATCACTTGAACAACCTGTTCAATTAAAACTAACAATGAATAAATCTGATTATGGTCAGAAGCAAATATCTCTACATTTTTAACATTTGGAAGTTTTGATAACTCTTTATTTATAATTTTTAGTTGAGATGTTGTTGGATATTGCTCTAAATATACTTGATAAAAGTATGGTAATTTATGCTTTAAAAGTTTTAGAGAGTTGTCAGACAATCTTTCCTTTAGTGAATTGATAATCTCAGCCTTATCAACCTCTGTAATCTTCTTAACTTTAATATCTCCAACGCTAGAAATATCATTTTTAGTAACTGGAAGACTTGTAATAATCATAATAGAATAATCATTGTTAATAGTTTGTTTATAATCTGTTACAGTATTTCCAATTACATTATGTAAAGCATAAGTTAATAATACTATCACCAAGGGCATTGTAAATGCAAAAAAGTTTTTAAGAAACCTCATAGATAACTCCGTCATTTATAGATAATTGTCTAAAGTGCATACCAAAGTTTGTAGGTGGTTTATGTGTTACAACAATCACTGTTACACCTAATAATTCATTTGCATTTCGTAAAAGTTTCCAAATTACATCTGCTGAATATTCATCAAGATTTCCTGTAGGCTCATCTGCAAATATAATATTTGGATTATGTGCTAATGCTCGTGCAACTGCAACTCTTTGTTGCTCTCCCCCACTTAATTGTGTTGGATATGTTCCTGCTCTGTGACTTAGCTTTACATGCTTTAGAAGTTTGTTTGCTTGCTCTCTTGATAATGCATCATCATAACCATTTATCTTAAGTGGTAACATAATATTTTCTTCAATGGTATAATCTTCTATTAGCTTATAATCTTGAAAAACAATACCAATGCTTTTTCGCAAGTTTAAAAGTTTATTATGGTCTTTTTTTGATAAATCAGTTTTATTTACAAGTAAAGTACCATTTAGAGGATTTATCTCTCCATATAGTGCTTTTAAAAGTGTAGATTTTCCACTACCACTAGCCCCACTTACAAAAATAAACTCTTTTTGCTTAATATGAAAATTACCTTTTTCAATAATCATCTTTTTGTTGTCATATGATAATGTCAAATTAGTTGCTAAAATCATCTATACCCCTATATCATTGATGCGAATAAATTTGAAAAGAATATTTCCAAAAATTGAATTAAAAATATTAAAATAACAGGAGCCAAATCCATACCACCAAATACTGTTGGTACAAATCTTCTTAAAAACATATATGCAGGTTCAGTTAATCTAGATAGCATTTGAACTATTGGATTATAAGGGTCTGGTTGAACCCACGAAAGTAAGGCACTAATTATAATAACCCATTTGTAAAGTGATAATATAGTTATAAAAAGAGTTGCAAAAGCAACTACCAATGCGTCTATCATATAATTTCTCCTAAATAATTTTTTATAAGTGGATATATTTCACTTAAGTTTGGTCCACTTGTAGCACCTGTAAGTGCAAATCTTAATAATATAGATATTTGTTTTTTATCTATAGAAGTTTCTTTAATAATATAATCTCTAAACTCGTTGAAATCATCTATATATGGTGCTTTTTGTAAACATTGTATTAATTGTTTATATTCATTCTCATTCTTTTCAAAAGTATTATGCTTTTTAAAAATCTCATCTACTTTAGCTTTTATCTCTTTAAGTGTATCACAATCTTCAAGATACATCTTTGCTAACTTTCCAATATCTGTATCAGCATATCCAATTAATTTTGACAATCTTAATTCATCCATCATCTTAATATGTTCACGATTTATAAATTGTAGTTTTGTTATATCAAATTTTGCAGGTGCTTTTGAAACTTTATTGATATCAAACCAATCCATAGCTTCTTCTAAAGTAAATATCTCTTTTGGAGGATTGTATCCTAAAAGTACAAGATAGTTAGAGATAGCAGCAGGTAAAAAACCTTCCTCTACAAGCCACATAACACTTGAACTCTTATCTCTTTTAGACATCTTTTGTCCATCTTCAAAGTTTAGAATAATTGGAAGATGACAATAGTTAATTTCTCTATCATAACCTAATGCATTTCTAATTAAAATTTGTTTAGCTGTATTTGGAAGCTGGTCTTCCCCTCTAATAACTGTAGATATATCACAAAGCATATCATCTATTGCACAAGCAAAATTGTATGTTGGTGTTTTGTCGTGTCTTAAAATTATAAAACTATCAATATCAAAAGGCGTAGTATCAAAATCACCTTTTACTAAATCTGTGAATTTTATATTTTCATCAGGCTTTTTAATTCTAACTGTAAAAGGTGCTTCACAATTTAAAGCAAGGTCTTCATTTAAATTTTCACAAAACCCACTATATCTATAAGGCTTTTTTTCTTCAATTGCTTTTTGTCTATCATTGTCTAGTGCATTGTCACTACAAAAACAATTAAATGCTTTATTTTTTAAAAGTAGTTGCATTGCCATTTGACTATGGTATTTTGCATTTTCACTTTGATATAAAACTTGTGTATGGTCAATAGAAAATAGACTTAAGATTTCTAAAATATCTTTATCTTTACCTTCCATATTTCTTTTTTTATCTGTATCTTCAATTCTGATAATTAAATCTTCATTTAACTGTTTTGACAAGATATGATTAAATAGTGCAATCCTTAGATTACCTATATGCATATCTCCAGTTGGACTAGGTGCAAATCTTAACAATAGTTTTCCTTTTTAAAATAATTCAATGGTACTTAATCCCTCTTTTGTATAAACAGCTACTGAACTTCTACTGTTATTTTTAGCTTCGCCTAAAAAACTATCTGCATTTTTAAGAACATCATCTATAACTTTTCCATCTTGTGGATACGATGAGATACCAATACAGGCAGTTTTTCTTAATACTTGTTGTGTCGATGAATTTACTTCAACTTCAACATTAGAAAACTTATCTACTATGGATTGAGCTATCTCAATAGCAAGTATTGGGTCTTGTAAATCAACTAACGCAACTAAAAATTCATCTCCTGTAAGTCTTGCAACTATATCAAATTGTTTAATATTATCATGAATAACTTTTGCTAACTCAATTAAAACTTTATCACCTATATCATAATCAAACTCTTCAATTACTGCTTTAAAATGGTCAATTCCTATCATTAAAAAAGTGATAGAAGCTTCTTGCTTATGAGAAATATGTATAGTTTTATTAATTCTATCAATCAAATAACTTCTAGTATGAACACTAGTAACACTATCAAGTGACGAAGATTCTAAACATTGTTCTTTTAATATACCATTTTGTATTATTGGTGATATTTGAAAAAAACAAGCTTCTATAAAAGCATAATCACTATTAATTTTATCACACTGTTCTTCTGAAGATACAGCAAAAGAGATAATTGCATTTATAGGAGTGTGTGTATTTATAATAAAAAAGAAAGCCAATTCGCTCTCTAACTCAAAGAACTGACCCTTTTTTAAAACCTTAGTTTGTACATTGTGTTCTGTATCAAATAAATAGATATTAATACCTGAAATATTATAATAATCAAGAAGCCATAAATATACATCATCTGCCATATCATTTAAGTTTTCAGCATATTGTAATTGGTCATATAAAGTATAGATAGCCTCTAAAACAGGTAGCTTACTTTTATCATTACAAGTGCTTTTGATTAATTCCATCATTTGATTGTTCATAGTATTATTTTATCTTTTTTCTACTTACGATATAGTAAAGCATAAATGAATATAGGATTTTGTATAATCGCCTTATGACAAAACAAATAAATAATCAACTAATTTATGCTGATTGGCTTCTTAGTTGTGATGAAAATTTTACAATTATTAAAAATGGTGCTATGGTATTTGGCGAACAAATTATAGATACAGGAACACTTGAAGAGTTAAAATTAAAATATCCAAATCTTGATGCACAATATGGTGGAAAATCTTCTGTTTTATTACCTGGACTTATAAATTCTCATGTACATTTAGAATTTAGTGCAAACAAAACAACTCTAAAATATGGAAACTTTATGAAATGGCTTTTTTCTGTTATGGAACATCGAGAAGAGTTAATTCAAAAAGCAACAAAAGAGTTAATTGATATAGAATTAAAACAGATGCTAAAGCACGGAACAACAACAATAGGTGCAATTAGTTCTTATGGTTTTGATATGGAATCTTGTATTGAATCTGATTTAAATGTAGTTTATTTTACAGAAGTTTTAGGAAGTAAACAAGATATGATTGATACATTATTTATTGATTTTCAAGCAAAACTATCAAGTGCTGTTAAAAATAAAAAGGTAAATTTTATCCCTGCTGTTGCTATTCATAGTCCATACTCTGTTCATCCATTTTTAATACGAGAAGTGTTAAAAATAGCTACACAAGATAATTTGCCAGTATCTGCTCACTTTTTAGAAAGTAAAGCTGAAAATGATTGGTTAAATTATTCTACTGGTGAGTTTAGCTCATTTTTCAAAGATATGCTAGACCAACATCAATCTTTACAAAAGCCAAGTGATTTTTTAAAACAATTTAAAGATATAAAACCTTTAAGTTTTACACATTGTGTTGAAGCAAATGAAAAAGAATTAGAACAAATAAAACAGCTTGGTGCAACAATAATTCACTGTCCAAATTCAAATAGACTTTTAAATAACACAATATTAAATTTAAGTTATTTAGATAACATACCATTAGCAATTGGAACAGATGGTTTGAGTTCAAATCATACTCTGAATTTATTTGAAGAGCTTAGAAATTCGTTTTTTATGCATACAACTTTAGATACAAATCATCTAGCACAAAAGCTTTTAATATCAGCAACTTCAGGAGGAGCAAATGCTCTTGGATTGAAAAAAGGTATCTTGGAAAAAGATTTTGATGCTGATTTTATTTGTATTAAACTTCCAGATGTTTGTGAAGATGAAGAGGATTTAGCAACTGCTATAATTTTACATACTTCACAAGTAGAAACAACATATATAAAAGGAAAAAAGATTGAACTTCTTTAAAATAATATTTAGCCCTATAACAGCACCAATTAGATTTATTCAAAATAACTTTAAATCAGTTTTATTAATTACAATATTAGTAATAACTTATGGAAATACAGACCCAAAATCTTTGGAGAAACCAAATCTACAAAAGATAGATTTATCTGGGGCTATTATGGGTTCTAGTGATATACTAGAAAAGATTAATAAAGCGAAGAATGATGAAAATATTAAAGGTGTATTGTTAGATGTAAATTCACCAGGTGGAGCAGTAGCACCATCAGTAGAGATAGCTTATGCAATAAAAGAATTAAAAGCAATAAAGCCTGTAGTTGTTTATGCAAGTGGAGTTATTGCTAGTGGGAGTTACTATGCTTCTATTTGGGCAAATAAAATTGTGGCAAATCCTGGAAGTATGGTAGGTTCTATTGGTGTAATTATGCAAAGTGTAGATGCTAGTGAACTTATGGCAAATATT
This sequence comes from uncultured Arcobacter sp., assembly GCA_964445915.1. Lineage (GTDB taxonomy): Bacteria > Campylobacterota > Campylobacteria > Campylobacterales > Arcobacteraceae > CAJXII01. Next base: position 5,269 of record CAYUNC010000020.1, on the reverse strand, counting down.
GGTGTAAAAACTCAAACAGTAAAAGTTGGTAAATATAAAGAAGCTGGGACACCTACAAGAGCTTGGACACAATATGAAAAAGAAGAGTTAGAAAAAGTTATAAATCATACTTATGCAATGTTTGTATCTGATGTTTCAAAAGCTAGAAATTTAGACCCTAAAAATCATACTCAATTTGCAGATGCACATATATTTACAGCTTATCAAGCAAAAGAAGTGAATCTTATAGATGAAGTTACAAATATAACTGGAGCAAAGTTAATACTTCAAGATTTGGCACAAGTTCAAAAACAAGTATGGGCAAAAGAAGATAAAATAGATAAACTAATGAGAAAATTTGTAGAAAGTACAATGGCAAATATCTCAACATCATTAATACAAATGATGGCATACTAAATGACAGGAGAAAAGTTTACAGGAGAGGTTGCAACACTTAAAAAGTTTTTTGAAATCTACTGTAGTGGAAAAGAACATACACAAGTAAAATGTCAAAAAAAGAATGTAAACTTTCAAGAAAAAGATTATAATTTTGAATTTGATTTATGCGATGATTGTTTTAAACTTATAGAATATTCTATACTTAAACTTGAACATTGTCCACACGATATAAAGCCTAGATGTCGTACTTGTCCAACACCATGCTATGAGCCAAGTCAATGGAAAAAAGTAGCAAAACTTATGAGATATAGTGGTATAAAACTTGGACTTTCAAAAGTAAAAAAGTTTTTTACAAAAGGAAAATAAAATGTCTAAATTGTATGGTTCATTGATAATGTTTTTTTATTTTATCAAATATCCTGTAGTTATTTTATTGCCTGTTTTATATCTTGTATTAGATTATCCTGCAAATATAATTTTAGATAGTCTTTGGATTATCTCTGCTATTTTAATTTTAAAAGATAGACTTTATTCACAACCAAAGGAGTGCTGTATGAAAAAAAATATAATATCAAAAGTAGTATCATTACAAATTGGGAAAATTAGAACAATTAAAGATGATACAATGAAAGAAAAACAATGGATAACAGGTTCATATAAAGAACCAGTATCAAATATAAGAGATGTTAGTTTTGATGGTTTTATTGATGATGAGGTATCTGATTTAGTACATCATGGTGGAGAGCATAAAGCTATATTTGCGAATAGTTTATTAAACTATTCAAAATGGGAAGAGTATTTAGATACAAAACTAACATACGGTGCATTAGCTGAAAATCTTACTTTAGATAATATAGATGAAGAAGATGTATGTATAGGGGATATTCATAAAATAGGAACAGTAACACTTGAAGTTTCACAACCAAGAGAACCTTGCTGGAAAATATCAAAAAAACATAACAATAAAACTTTTACAAAAAATATATATGATACAGGAAGAACTGGTTGGTATTATAGAGTTTTAGAAGAGGGACAAATTAAACAAAATGATACAGTTGAGTTTCTAAGAAGAATTGAAAATCCTATCACAATATTAAAAGCAAATGAAGTATTAAGAAACCCACAAGCAAATATTGAACTTGCAAATCAACTTACTAATTTAGATGTTTTAGGTGAGCCTTTTAGAAAGAGTTTAAATAAAAAACTTGCTATCTAATCAATAGGGATAGTTAGAGTAAATAATGCACCTGTATAGGTATTGCCTTCATAATCAAAGGTAACATTTTTTGCATCTATAGTACCTAGCATATTTTTTGTTATTAGATTGTATGTCATATGTAATCCTAGTCCTGTACCTTGTGATTGATGTTTTGTTGTAAAATATGGTTCAAATATTTTAGGTAATATTTCAGTAGGTATTCCATTTGCTGTATCTTTTACAGTTATAATTACATTAGTGTCTTTTATCTTAGAAGAGAAGAAGATAAATCGCTTATTTTCTTCAAGTTCTTCTAAGGCATCTTTAGAATTATTAATGATATTTACAAGTGATTGCATAAGTCCATTTTCTAAATTTACTATTTTTATATCTGTATTAAAATCTTGAATAAGAGTAATACCATTGTTCTTAATAATAGAATCTTCAATTACTATTGTTCTATCTAGTGCATTATTTACATTAAATGAAGCCTTAGCATGATCACCTTTAAGAAAATCTCTAAAATCATCAATTGTTTTAGATAAGTGTTGAGCAGTATCATTTATAGAAATTAGTTTTGCAATCTCTTCCTCACCATTAGAAATACCCAACTCTTTATGAAGTCGCATTCCTGTAGCAGTTGTTGTAATAACTGATAATGGTTGTCGCCATTGATGAGCAATATTTCCTATCATCTCACCTAAGGCTGCATTTTTTGATTGTTCAGAAAGAAGTTTTTCTTGATTTTGTGATTTAGTTACCTCTTCTTCAATTCTAACTTCCAAATCATTATTTAAATCATTTAATGCATTTTGTGATAATTCAACATCATTTTTATATCTTTTTATAATATTATTTGTAATTTTATTTATATAATAAACTAAATATATAAGTATAGTACTAAATAAAACTAATAATCCAATAAGCATAATTAACTTATTTTTAGTCAATTCATTTAGTCTTTCTTTCCAAGTTAAAATTTGTTCATTTATACTATCATCATGAAAACCAGATCCGATAATCCAATTCCAATCTTTATTTAATTTAAAATATGAAATTTTAGATACTTCAGACTTTTTAATAGGGTGCATATAAGAATACTTTAAATATGTTTCTGAAGATTTTTTTAGTCTTTTTAAATATTCTTTTCTATAATACTTACCATATAAATCTTTTTTATTATCACCAATTATTTTACCAATATCTGCTAAAGGATGAACTAAAATTTTAGCAAAAGCATCTCCACCATTAATATCTAGAAGTTTAGATATTATGATATATTCTTTAGGAGTTTGTTTATTTAAACTTGTTACTAAAGATTGAATATACTCTTGATCTACTTTTCTTGCATCATCTATATACATACCTGTACCAATATATATATTTAACTCTTTAAATCCCTTAACATAAGTAATCTTTGGATATATCATATCTTTATTATCACTATATGGTTTTGTCCAGAAATCTCTAATATATCCAGCACCTTTTTCATTTACAATATTAATTTCATCTTTAATAACATCATTTCCATTAGCATCTTTTAAATTTAATACATTTGTATTTTCATATTGTGGAGCTACGGGAAAAAGTAGTTCTGTACCATCTAAATTAACCATAAATATATATCCAACACCACTGTCAAATCTTAATGGTCTAAGTGTTTCTTTGATGATATGTATAATTTCTTCTTTTGATTTTGTATCTTTATTCATAGTATAAATTTTTTCTATAATTTTATGACTGTTATTAACTCTTAGCTTAATAATATTTTTTAATCTTTTAATAGTTTCTTTTTGAGTTTCCATTATAAGTTGATTTATATTGTGTACTTTAAATTTTATATCAGATTTCTTTTCAGATATAAATTGTTCTTTTACCATTCGTTCAAAAATTAGTGATGTATCTTCTCTTGCAATTAATATAAGAGTTGCAATAGCTATAGAAAATATAACTACTACAAAGAAAGTAGCTACTAGATTAAATTTACCGATATTTTTTTCATTTAATTTTAACATAATCTTATTTTAACAAAATTTATATTAAAATTTTGAATTAATGAGCAAATACAAAAAAGGAAATAGTATGAATGGTAAAAGAAAAAACTATTTAGAAAATACAATTATAATAACCGTACTTGGAAGTATTGTATATGGTATATCTAATTTTATCTTTTCAACTACAACTATATCAACACCAATATCAACAATAGCAAAATATGAAATTCCTGTTATAAAACAAATAATTACACCAGAGATAGTAAATGCTATAAAAACTATAGTAAAAACACCAGAAATTATAGAGCCAGAAGCAGAAATCACAGAGCCTGAACCAGAGATAGAAGAATTAGTTCAAGTTGAGATACCTAAGCAAATTCAAAAAGAAGTGAAACAAATATCTTCAAATAAAACAGAATCAATACAATATGATACCCAAGAGCAAAAGAATGAAACAAATGCTTTTTTAAGAGCCACAAGAGTAAAAATAAATAACAATATAGAACAAGAATTAGCTGAAGTTGATACTACAGGTTATTTAAGTATTAGAGTAACTATACTAAAAGATGGTGACTTTGAACAACTGACATATATGGGTGGTAATAAAAACCACTTTAAACTAGTAGAAAATTCTATTAAGGATATATTTCCTGTAAATATAAGTGAAAATATAAAATACCAATTTCCAAGATACTTTCGTATGAGAATTAACTACTAACTTCTAATATTAAGATTATTGAAGATATGCTTTGAGTTAGCACAATTTTAGCACAGTAAATTTATGGCTAATAACTAAAATACATCCAATCTTCAAATTTATTAGAACCTGATTCTTCTATAGAGTCAAAACCTATTTCTTCATATCTTGTTCGTACCTTATCATCAATTGGAGATAGAGCAATCATACTTATACCAATATTACTTTTTGTCTGAAATCCAATATTTCCTACTACATAATCTAATAATAAATACTGTGATAATTCTTGATTATTTAATTCTTCAAATTTTACTTTTCTATATTCTGGCTCTATATATAAAAATTCTACAGCAATACTTGTATAATCTGCTAATGCTTTAGTTGTACCAATATTTAAAATAGCACAATATTTTTCTTCTTGCATATCATAGCAAGTATGAATAACATTTGTAAAAGATTCATCTTCACTATCAAATGCTAATTCAAGTGTTCTGTTATAAACTTCTTTTATATTTGGAAAATCAAAAGTGGGTTGATAATCATCAATAAACTTTTTTAATTTATCAGGACTAATTGATTCAATGAGGAATCTTCTATCTTGCATATATTATGCAGATTCTTTAAGACTTGCTTGTTGTCTTTTTATGATTTCTTTTTTTATTTGTTGCTGTTTAGCTGATGGTTTAAAAATTATTTTTCTTTTTTCACGAGTTAAGTTAACTTTGTGTGCTTCTTCAACTTTACCATTTCTAACTACATATCCCATTACTTACTCCTTTACTTTAATATCCTATTATTGCATATTTTGGCTTAATTTAAAAAGGTGTACTATGTTCCAAATTGTCACCAAAATGGCACCAAATAATTTAAATGTTGCTTAGATAGTAATGTTTATGGGGGTTTGATTGAAGTGGCTCCGGCACGTGGGGACGCTTTATATTAAACAAAAAGCTACAAAACACCATAGAAAGGCACTTTCTAATTTATAAACACCTCTTATTT
>CAYUNC010000019.1:0-15670 GCA_964445915.1 uncultured Arcobacter sp. | reverse complement strand
TATTTTTTATAGATAATAATGTATTATATAAATCTTCCAGTGTAGTTTCATTCATAGTTGGACACTCTGGTTTTGTTTGACTTAATACATAAGTATTTTTATCTCTAAGTCTATTTACCATATTGTATTCTGTACCAACTACTACTTTTTGTTCAGCACTTATCTCTTGTGTGATATACTTGATAAGTTGTGAAGTTGAGCCTACAAAATCAGCTTTATCTACAACTTTTACATCACATTCTGGATGAACAGCAACAATTATATCTGGATATTTTTCTTTATAAAAATCAATATCTTCAGGTGTAAAAAGTTGATGAACTGAACAGAAGCCATTGTAACAAATCACATCACTATTTTTAACATCTTCAATATCATCAAGTCCTATAACAGCTGATTTTAGTTTCATCTGATTTGCAAAGTTTTGACCCAAACATCTATCTGGCACAAAGAAAATTTTCTTTCCACTTTCTAAACCTTTAGAGATGATAGCAAAGGCATTTGAACTTGTACAAACATATCCACCCATTTTTCCAACAGCAGCTTTTACTGCTGCTGAAGAATTTATATATGTGATAGGTAAAATATCATCATTTTTAATACCAGCTTCATTTAGAATTTTTAAGTTTGTATTAAAATAATCAACATCAATCATCTTTGCCATTGCACAACACGCAACTTTTGGCATCAAAACTCTTTTTTCAGGTGAAAGAACTTTTACACTCTCTCCCATAAATCCAACTCCACAAAAGATAATATTCTTTGATTTACTTGCTCTTGCTTTTTTGGCCAATTCTAAACTATCACCAACAATATCACCCATCTCAAATACTTCATCTTTTTGATAAAAGTGAGCAACTATTGTAACATCTAGTTCATCTTTTAGTTTATTAATTTCCTCTTTTAAATTCACTATCTACCCTTATTCTTCTATTCTGCTGTTTTTTTCATCAATACCACTAAGACCAAATCTTCTTGCTATCTCTTGCTTGATTCTATCAGGTGACACATCTTTACTAGCAAGTGCTACCAAACAATGATACATCAAATCAGCACCCTCATAGATAATCTCTTCTATATCTTCATCTTTAACAGCAAAAGTAAATTCACCAGCTTCCTCAACAATCTTTTTTAACATTGAGTTTTGCTTACCTTGTAAAAGTTTTGCTGTGTATGATGATTTTGGGTCATCATTTTTTTTCTCTTGGATAGTATGATAAAGTGTATCTATTACGCCGTATGCACTTGTGGTATCTACTAAAATATCACTTTGTATATCGCCAGATTTTATATCTGTAAAAAAGCATGATTTTCTACCTGTATGACAAGCTACACCTTTTTGTATTACTTTTAATAAAATAGTATCATTATCACAATCCATCATTATAGATTTTATCTCTTGTGTATGACCACTACTTTCACCTTTTCTCCAAAGTCTTTGCTTGCTTCGGCTAAAATAATGAGCAAAATTAGTTTGCAATGTAAGCTCCAAAGCTTCTTTATTCATATATGCTAACATCAAAACTTCGTTTGTTGTATTGTCTTGAGTAATAACAGGAACTAAACCATCTTGCTTTGCCCAATCAATTTTATCTATCATATTGTCTATCCTTATTTGTAATATTATATCAAACTAATACTTTTAACTTTAAAACTATTAAAAATATCCAATATCTCTTTATGTGATTTACCTACTATGTACAATGCATTAAATTCTAAACTTTCTATCTTTTTATAAAGCTCATCATTGTTTTTGTATTTTTTAATTATTGCTATCTTTGCATAGTCATAGTGTGTTTTAAGAAACTTGATTTGATTATCCATTAGAGTTGAATTGTTATTTGCTATTATAAATTTATTTGATTTTCCAAACTCCTCTATGGCTAAATGTTTATTTATGAATAAAGGGGTAAAGTATTGAAAATCTTTCAATCTATTTAAATCTACCTCTTCATTTAGAAATTTATACACTTCTAAAAATTGATTTAGATATAGTTTTGATAATTTTAATTTATAAAAAAGTCTTTTGTTGTATGAAAATGAAGTTTGAAAAAGTGAATGTATAGTTAAGTTTTCAACTATATGGTTTTGTATTTTAAACTCTTTAGTTAAAGGAAGAATATCATTGAGATAACTCTTGTTATTTGAAAATAATATTTTATCTTCTTCATAAGATATAATATATTTAAAATCATAAAATATATCTCCACTCAATAATCTATAATTTTGTCCTGCTGTTAGAAAAATATTCAAAAACTCATAACTTATATCATCACAATAAAAACTATTAAGAGTTTTATCACTCAAAATAAATCTAGTTAAATTTACCAATGCTTTAGAACAATCTTGCACTTTAATCCAAGCTATCTCCGTATCATTCATCCAACACTCAAAATCAAATATTACAGCAAATGCTCCATTTGATAAAGCTTCGTCAATATCTTCTTGACTTTTAGCGATAAACAAATCTCCATCATTAACTTTACTTGGATTTGTATGTATTTGAGTGATAAATGATATTGATGGCTTAGTTAAAAGTTTTCCACCAACAATATCAACAATAGAAGAGATTTGCATAATATTTTATTAGCTAATTTTTGTACCAGCAGTTTTAGGTTTCTCTGGTCTAATTAAACATAAACCATCTTCATCTTTAGATGCTAAAAGCATACCTTCAGATAACATACCCATTAGTTTTGCTGGTTTTAAGTTTGCTACAACACAAGCTTGAGTTCCTACTAATTCTTCAGCTGTATAAAACTCTTTAATACCTGCTAAGATTTGTCTAGTATGCTCTTCACCAACATCTACTTGTAGCTTTAATAACTTCTTAGATTTTGGAACTTCTGAAGCTTCTACGATTGTACCAATTCTAAGTGTTGTTTCAAAGAATTGGTCAATAGTAATAATATTGTCCTCTTCCATTGTAGATTCTTCTTTTTTTACAGATTCTTGTCTTGGTTTTTCAACAGCAGTTTCGGCTTGTTGAACTTCTGAAGTTACTAATAACTCCTCTTCAATTCGTGGAAAAAGTCCATCAATTTTTGTAATAACAGTATCTTCAATTAAACCATTGTTTACTATTAAATTTGTATAAGATGCATTATCAACTACAATCCCTAAAGAACCAGCAATTTTACTAATCTTCTCAGGCATAACAGAATCTAAAAGTACAGAAACTTTAGCCATAATATTTGTAATAAGAGCAACTAAAGCCATAGCTTCTTCCTCTTTTCCATCTTTCATCATAGCCCAAGGTTCATAATCCCCAATAGCTTTATTTGCAATGTATAAAACTTTCCAAATATCTTCTAAATAACGGTTAAGTTGCATATTGAAAATATATTCTTCAATATTTTCAAAAATTGCATGAACTTCATCAAGCTCTTTTTGATGATATTTTTTTACATCTTTACTTGTGATTTTAAAATCAAAATATTTTCCACTCATACCTTGAATACGGTTAAGTAAGTTTCCTAAATCATTTCCTAAATCAGAATTAATTCTATCCATTAAAGCTCGTTGAGAAAAATCTCCATCTTGACCAAATGGTACTTCTCTAAGCATAAAATATCTAAATGCATCAAGTCCATAAGCATCTGCTATCTCTTTTGGATTAACTACATTTCCTTTAGATTTACTCATCTTCTCACCATCTCTAGTCCACCAACCATGAGCTGCGATATGATCAGGAAGTGGTAACTCTAAACTCATTAAAAATGCTGGCCAGAAAATAGCGTGAAATCTTAAAATATCTTTCCCAACTAAATGTACTTTACCTGGCCAAAATTCCATATTAGCTTCATCAGTTCCATATCCAAGTGCTGTAATATAGTTCATAAGTGCATCAAGCCAAACATACATTACATGCTCGTCATCCATATTGTCAGGAAGTTTAACTCCCCACTCAAAAGATGTTCTTGAAATTGATAAATCATTTAATCCACCAGATACAAAGTTCACAATCTCTTTTGCTTTTGATTTTGGAAGTATAAATTCAGGGTTATTTTCATAAAGTGCTAAAAGTTTATCTTCATAATTTGAAAGTCTAAAAAAGTAACTTTCCTCTTTTACAATATTTGTAGGTCTTCCACAATCAGGACAACCTTCATCATCAATTAGTTGAGCATCTGTAAAGAATGTTTCACAACCTACACAATAATTACCTTCATAATTACCTTTATAGATATCACCTTTATCAAGCATAGTTTTAAAAGCTTTCTGTACACCTTTTTTGTGATCCTCATCAGTAGTTCTGATAAATTTATCGTATGTAATATCAAAGTCATCCCATAAAGTTTTAAACTTACCACTAATCTCATCAGCATACTCTTTTGGAGTTTTACCACGAGCTTCAGCACTTTGAGCAATTTTTTGCCCATGTTCGTCTGTACCTGTTAGAAAGAAAGTATTGTAACCAACTAATCTACTATAACGAGCAAGCATATCTGCTATGATTGTTGTGTAAGCGTGACCGATATGGGCTACATCATTTACATAATAAATTGGTGTTGTGATATATATATTTTTACATGATTGTTCTGTTGACATTTGAGTTCCTTGAAGTAATGATTTCAATTTTTTATAATTAGGGGATTGTATCTAAATATTGATTATAGATAGTTTTTTGGATTTAAAATATAATTACATCTTTTTAGTATAGTCATAAGAACTTAGAAATCTATATGCCAACAAATTCTCTAAAATTGCAATAATCACAATAAAATTTAAAAAAGAACTTCCACCATAGCTAAATAAAGGCAAAGGCAAACCTACAACGGGGGCAAATCCAATAACCATTAGAATATTTATACTCATATTTAAGAAGATAAGTAGCCCTACTCCTGAACTAAATACCCTTATAAAATAATCATTTTTATAGCTATTGTTCAACAGTAAAAGATGGATAATAATAAGTAAATATAATACAATCAAACCAATAGAACCCAGAAATCCATACCTCTCTACAAATGATGCAAATATAAAATCACTTGTAGCAATAGGCAAAAACTTTAGTTGTGTTTGCGTAGCATCATATTTTGATTTTCCAAATAATCCGCCAGACCCAATTGCAATAATAGATTGCCGAACATGGTAGCTTGGCTTTTCACTTATAAAATCACTAATTCTTTTCTTTTGATAATCTTTTATTAAATATGTATAAATTAATGGCGAGGATATACTAAGTACTAGAATTAAAGATATAACAATTTTTTTACTAATTCCCATAATAAATAAGACACCATAGCCAACAAGTAATAATACAAGTGCTGTACCTAAATCTGGTTCTTTTGCTATTAGTATAAAAGGCAATAATATATAAAGTGATATATATGAAAAATCTTTTATTCTATATCCAGTATCAGGTGGCGGTTTATTGTGGACTAAATATCCAAGCATCAATAAAAATACAGGTTTAAATAATTCTGATGGCTGTATTGTCATATTTAGAAATGGTAATTCCAACCATCTTGTAGCTCCTAGTTTTGTCACTCCAAAAAATTCAACTAATACAAGTAAGGCGATACCAATCCAATAAAATAAGGGGATAAGATTTAGAAATCGTCTAATGGGAAATAGAAAAACTACTACAAATACACCAGCAGAAAATAGGAAATAAACAAGCTGTTTATGTGCTAACATTGCACTTGTCTCGGCAATTAAATAGTGAGATAACAATATCAAAGGAGATATAAGAATAAGTAATTCAAAATTAAAGTGAGTTATGATTCTTTTATCAACTAAAAACATAATTAATAATTTTCGCTATTGCTAACATAAAGATGAATTTGTTTCATCTCATCATTTGTAAGAAAATAAGATGGCATAATACTTGATGTACTACTTTTTGCTTTTAATACTTTTGTAAACTTTTCTAAACTTATGTTATTTATTGCTGGTGCAGTTATATCATAAGTCTTTTTTTTATGAGTATATCTAGTTATAAACATACCCTCACCTTTTTTTCCATGACATTTAATACACCCAATTCCTCTTGGATTTGTATATAGCATTTGTCCGTATTCAAAGTTTGTAATAAATAAATTATCATCATTTTCTTGACTATAAATAGAAGAGATAAATATAATTAGTATTAGGTATATTTTCATTATGCTATTTTAACATAACACCAATTAACATCAAATAAATATAAAATTAGATAATATACATCTATACTAAGACAAAGAGATTATTATGCAAAAAGAAACAATAGCTTTACATCACGGATATGAAAAAGACTCACAAGGGACTATGGCTGTACCTATTTATATGAGTACTGCTTATGAGTTTAGAGATAGTGAACATGCTGCAAATTTATTTGCACTAAAAGAGCTTGGAAATATCTATACTAGACTTATGAATCCAACATCTGCTGTATTTGAAAAAAGATTTGCCGAACTTGAAGGTGGAGTAGCTGGAATTGCTACTGCAAGTGGTATGAGTGCTATTTTTTCTTGTATTGTAAATCTTTGTGAAGCTGGTGATAATATTATTGTTGCAAATGCTGTTTATGGTGGAACTTCAACTTTAACTGACCATACTATTAAAAGATTTGGTATAGAAACTAGAAAATTTGATGTTACTAATCCAAGTGCTTTAGAAGAGTTAATTGATGAGAAAACAAAATTAATATTATTTGAAAGTTTATCAAATCCAAATCTTCAAGTAGCCAATTTTGATGCTATTGTTAAAGTTTCAAATAAACACAATATTATAACTGTAGTTGATAATACAGTTGCTACTCCAATACTTTGTAATCCTATAAAATTAGGTTGTGATATTGTTGTACATAGTACAAGTAAATATACTACTGGTCAAGGACTTGCACTTGGTGGTATTATAATTGATAGTGCCTCAAGTGGTGAAAAAATAAAAGGAAATAGTAGATATAGTCACTTTAATGAACCTGATGATTCATATCACGGTCTAGTTTATAGTGATTTACCATTTCCACCTTTTATAATGAGAATATTATTATCTGTTTTAAGAGATTTAGGTGCAGCTCCTAGTCCATTTAACAGTTGGTTAATGATTCAAGGACTTGAAACTTTATCATTAAGAATGAATCAACATAGTACTAGTGCTTTAAAAGTAGCACAATTTTTAGAATCACATAATAGTGTTATAAAAGTAAATTATTCTGGTTTAGAATCTGATACAAATCATAAAAGAGCATTGAAATATCTTGATGGTGGATTTAGTGGATTATTAAGTTTTGAAGTTAAAGATATAGAAACTGCTAAAAAAATTGTAGATAATATTGAAATTTTTAGTTGTGTTGTAAATATTGGAGATAGTAAGTCTATCATTACACATCCAGCAAGTACAACACATCAACAACTAAGTGCTGATGAGTTAGAAAAATCAGGAATTGGTGCAGGACTAGTTAGACTTAGTATTGGACTTGAAAATTGTGATGATTTAATTCAAGCATTAGAAAAAGTACTTTAGGATTTAATAAATATTTTGAAAATCCAAACTAAAACAGCAACATTTGATGAACCACTTTATTGTGAAAGTGGGCGTATATTACAACCTTTTGAAGTAATATATGAAACATATGGAGAGATAAATGATGACAAATCAAATGTTATTATTATCACTCACGCATTAAGTGGAAGTCATCATTGTGCGGGAACTTATGAAGGTGATAGAAAAGCTGGTTGGTGGGATGATTTTATTGGAGATGGAAAAGCTGTAGATACAACTAAATACTTTGTAATTTGTATGAACAATATTGGCTCATGTTTTGGCTCTACATCTCCACAAAGTATCAATCCATCTACAAATGAACCTTACAGATTAAAATTCCCAGTTTTAACAATAAGTGATATTGTTAAAGCACAAATGAGGGTTTTAGAGTCTTTAGATATTGAAGAAGTTGTTGCAGTTATTGGTGGAAGTATGGGTGGTATGCAAGCTTTATGTTATGCTATTGAATATCCAACATTTGCCAAACATATTATTGCATTAGCTACTACTGCATATACAAGACCTTGGGCAATTGCTTACAATAAAGTGACAACTGAAGCTATTAAAAATGACCCTGACTTTAAAGATGGATATTATGACCCAAAAGATATAGAAGAAAATGGTTTAAATGGTTTGGCTGTTGGTAGAATGGCTGGACATATTTCATATCTAAGTCCAACAAGTATGGATGAAAAGTTTGGAAGAAGATATGTAGCTCAAGATGGACTTTATGAATTATTTGGTAGATTTGAAGTTGAAAGATATATGGAATACAATGGATATAATTTTCCTCATAAATTTGATCCATTAAGTTATCTTTATATTGTAAAAACTATGAATATATTTAATGCTTCAAGAGGTAGTGATACATTGGCTCAAAGTTTAGACAAAATTCAATCAAACCTACATCTTATCTCTTTTAGTGGAGATTTACTATTTAGACCCGAAGAGATGGAAGAGATACATACTACTATGTGTGAGATTGGAAAAGAAAATATAGTATCTCATAAAATAATTGATAGTGACTATGGTCATGATGCTTTTTTAGTTGAAGTTGATAAATTTGAAGATTATGTAAAAGATATATTAGGAAATAAGAAATGACAGAAACAATAAAAGAAGAAGAGATAAACAACTCTAATTTTGAAGATAAAATAAGAACAGCTAAAGAGCTTTTAGAGAAGCTAATTGACCCTGAAATTACTTTACAAAATAGTGTAAGTGTTTACAAAGATGGGATGAAAGAGTTAGAAACAGCTCAGAAACTTTTGGATGAAGCTAAGTTGGAATTTGAAGAGTTAAACTCTTAATCAAATTTAGGATAAAATGCAAAGAATAATTTTTACAAAGGAAATATAATATGAAGCCACTTAAAATAGGAAAATATACAATAGAGAAACCAATCATTCAAGGTGGAATGGGCGTAGGAGTTAGTTGGGATAAATTAGCTGGAAATGTATCACTTGAAGGTGGTCTAGGAGTAGTTAGTTCTGTTGGAACTGGTTATTATCAAGATAAAGAATTTTCACATAAAAACATTCAAGACAAACCACATACAGAGGGTAACTTTTATTCAAGAGATGCGTTATTTGAAATCATTAAAAATACTAGAGCTATTTGTGGTGATAAGCCAATTGCTTGTAATGTTTTATATGCTTCAAATGATTATGGAAGAATAGTAGAAGATTCTTGTGAAGCTGGAGCTGATATTATCATTACAGGAGCTGGACTTCCTACAAATATGCCTCAATTTACAGCTAACTATCCTGATGTAGCTCTAATTCCAATTGTAAGTTCTGCTCGTGCATTAAAACTTATTTGTAAAAAATGGAAAAAATATAATAAATTACCAGATGCAGTAATAGTTGAAGGACCTTTAAGTGGTGGTCATCAAGGTTTTACATATGAACAATGTGAACAAGAAGAATATAAACTTGAGAATATTGTAGCACCTATCATAGAAGAAGCTAAAAACTGGGGAAATATACCTGTAATTGCTGCTGGTGGGATTTGGGACAAAGAAGATATTGAAAGATTTTTAGATTTAGGTTGTAGTGGAGTTCAAATGGCTACAAGATTTATAGGTACTTTTGAATGTGATGCTCATGATGAATTTAAAAATGTTTTATTAAATTCTAAAGCAGAAGATATTGAATTATTTAATTCTCCTGTTGGATTACCAGCACGAGGTGTTAGAACAAATCTACAAACAATGATTGAGGAAGATACTGCTCCACCAATTGCTTGTATTAGTAACTGTGTTGCACCTTGTAAACGAGGTATTGAAGCTAAAGAAGTTGGATATTGTATTGCTGATAGATTAAGTGCTGCATATGCTGGAGATACTGAAACTGGATTATTTTTTACAGGTACAAATGGATATAAATTAGATAAATTAATAAGTGTAAAAGAGTTAATGAGTAAATTGGTAAATGGCGAATAATTAGGGTGATTCGTCTTTTCAAGCTATTTTTATTTTTTGTTTTTCTTGTCGTTAATTTAGAGGCGAATACTCACCGACACAATATTACAAAATTCAGTGAAGCTAGAAAAAACTATGCCCATATAATTGGAAACAACAATAAAACAAAAGAGATAAAGTATCTTAAACAACTTATATGGTTTGGTACAAAACTTAAAAGAAATGTATCTAAATATAAAAAAGAGCTAAAAAGACTTAGAACAAAAGCTACTATATCTACCCCTAAAAAATATAAACCTACTTTAAATAAGAAGTATTCTATCACTTCAGTAACTCATAAAAAAGACCAGATTATTATTAAATTTAATAAAAGAATTACAAAAAGAGATATTCACTATTTTACTAAAAGAACAAAAAGAAAGCATCAGTATATTTTTGATTTTAAGGGAAAATTCAAAGATGCTAAGCCTACAAAACTAAGTCTTGATAATATTGATAATGTTAAAATATATCAATATAGAGTTAATACTTTAAGAATAACTATATCAAATAAATATCGTATAAAACCAATTTATATTATTGGGAAAAAAACAATTACCATTCGTGCTACTGCAAAAAAACGAGCTAAAAAGAAATCAACATCATCAAAATCAAAAGCAAAACTTATCAACAAAGTACAAATAATAAGAAAAACTATTGTAATAGATGCTGGTCATGGTGGTCGAGATGGTGGAGCAAGTGGACCACATAAAAGAAATGAAAAAACAGTAACACTAAAAGTAGCAAAGTATTTATATAAAGAGTTAAAACAACATGGGTACAGAGTGTATCTAACACGAGATAAAGATAAATATGTAAGGTTAATAAATAGAACTCATTTGGCAAATAAAAAGAATGCTGATATATTTATATCAATTCATGCAAACTCTACTGTAAAATCTAAAGTTAGTACAGCTCACGGACTAGAAACATATTTTTTATCTCCTGCAAAAAGTGCAAGAGCAAAAAGAGTTGCTGCTAAAGAAAACAAAGGTGATATGGGAAATATGAGTTGGGGTTCTCAAAGTACATTTTTAACTGTTTTAAATCAGGGTAAAATAACTGCATCAAATAAAATGGCAATAGATATTCAGAAAAATATGTTATATAGTTTAAGACAAAAGTACGGAACACAAAAGATTCGTGATGGTGGAGTAAGAGAAGGTCCATTTTGGGTTTTAGTTGGAGCACAAATGCCATCAATTTTAATTGAAGTTGGTTATATCTCACATCCATCAGAGAGTAAAAGAATATATACTGCAAGTTACCAAAAACTTATAGCAAAATCTATATCTAATGGAATTGATTCCTATTTTATGAAGAACCCATAAGAACTAATATAACAATCATTCCAATAAGTTCAGATACTTCTAAACTACTTCCTAAAACATCTCCATTTAAAAAGCCTAATTTATTTTTTAGATAATTACTTATTATTATTGAACTACCAACTACACTTAAGACAATTAAAAATATATTAAAAGATACAAAGATAAACCCAAGTACAAAATATAAAATAAAAATAACTGATATAAATCTCTTTGATAAACTTTCTTTCATACTGTTTATAAATGATGAACCACTATGAGCAGTGAATAGATTTATATTTATTAATAATGATAAACGACTAAATATAACTATTAAAATAAACTCATAAAATAAGTTTGTATCTAAAACAGAAACTATAAATGCTAACTTTAGAATAACAAAAGATACTCCCCATAATATCCCCATAGCACCTACTGTAGGCTCTTTTATTATCTTATATGCATCTTTTCCACTATGTTTGGCATATAAGGCATCTACTACATCTAAAATAGCTTCTGTATGTAAGAATCCATACAATCCCATATATAATATTGCACTCATTAAATATCCTAAATAACCTAATGAATTAAATATATCACTACTTAGAATAGTTAGCACTCCTAAAATAAATCCAACAAAAGGGAAAAAGAATAGCATTGCTTTTATGATACTTTTCTTAGATAAATCATCTTCTTTTCTAAAATTAATTGGCAAAATAGAAAAGTAGCTAAAGCTAAATTTTAAACCTAAAAATATATTTTTCATAAAACTTCTTCCATCATTTTTTTCCAACTTCTATTAAATACTTTTTTAATAAAATCTTCCTTATGTGGTACTGTACAATTTGAACAATCTTGATGAACAAAACCATTTTTTCCAACAATCTTTCCACCATCGATAGAATCTATATCACAATAACTTTTATTAGCATCTAGTCTAAAATTTGAACAGCCACATAAATAGCAATTTAAATCTTCTATTTGATGACACTTTTTATTATCTTTATATAGTGGGCAAAAGTCAATCTCTTTTTTTGCCATATTGTCGTATCTGAAATATTTGATTATCTCATCATCTGTAAAATCACTTATTTTATTGATAATTGTTTGATGCTTATTTGAATGATTTTCAAACCAACTTTTATATGACACATAATACTCCTAAAATAATCACTATAAATATATCCAATCTTATCTGAAACTTTAGTGCTTTTTTTATATGCAAGATTGTAATATTCTTTTCACCATCACCAAAATATGGTTTTGATTTAATTTTTCCAAAATATGAAGTATCTCCACCTAAACAAATATCACAAACTCCAGCAATCGCAGATATAGGATAACCTGCATTTGGGCTATCATGTAAACTACCATATTTAAGTATATTTTGATAAGCCTTATAGCTATACATTAAAACTGCAATTAAAATTGCTGTAATTCTTGAAGGTATAAAATTTACTACATCATCAAGTTTGGCACTAAACTTACCAAAGTTTTCATATCTATCATCTCTATATCCTACCATTGAATCCAATGTATTAATAGCTTTATATAAAAATGCACCATAAAGTCCAAATAATAAAAGATAAAATATTGGTGCGATTACTCCATCACTTAAATTCTCACCATAAGTTTCTATACTTGCTTTATTTATATCACTACTTGATAAATTTTTTGTATCTCGACTTACTAGGTATTGGATATTTTGTGGATTTTGAATAATATCTTTTACACTTTCATATAACATTTTAGAAGCAATTGCTGTAGAGGCAATTAGTCCTAAAATAAAAATATTGTCAGTAAAACTTTGAACAATCATTATAAATATAAATACAACAAGAAGTAATGAGATAGTCAATCCTACCCCACTTTTAATACTATTTTTATAAAAGTATTTTTCATATAGTTTAATAAAATCACCCATTAAAACTACTGGGTGCTTATAATATTTGACTTTAAATTCACCAAATATTTTATCAATTATATAAGCTATTAAAGTTATTTCAAAAAACATTGTATTATTAGATTTATAGTTTTAGTTTTTCCAAATCTCTTTTCTTACTAGCAAATGCAATAACAGCAAATACAATTGCAGTAAGCACATAAACCCAATCAGGAACAGGTACTGGGTCACCTGTTGCATAAGAGTGCATTCCTGAAAGATAAAAGTTTACTCCAAAATATGTCATTAGAATACTTGCAAATGCCATAGTTGAAGCAGCTGCAAATACAAATGGTGTATTTAACTTTGGAACTAATCTAAGATGTAAAACTATTGCATAAACAATAATAGAGATATATGCCCAAGTTTCTTTTGGATCCCAACCCCAATATCTACCCCAACTCTCATTTGCCCAAACTCCACCAATAAAGTTTCCAACTACAAGAGCTGCTATTCCAATAATTAGTGCTGCTTCATTTATTGCAGTTATTTGTCTAATACTATCATCAATATGTGGTTTTTTAGGGTCTCTAAACATAAATAGTAACAATGCCATAAATCCAAGCATAGCACCAATTGCTAAAAATCCATAAGAACCTGTAATAATAGATACATGAATAGTAAGCCAATAAGATTTAAGAACTGGTACAAGATTTGTAATTTGCGGGTCTATTCCTGTCAAATGTGCTGTAAACATAAAAACACCAGCCATAATAACTGTTGCACTTAAAGCCATAATAGAGTTTCTAAAGAATACAACTCCAGCAAACATAGCAGACCAAGCAATATAAACTAATGATTCATAAGTATCACTCCAAGGAGCATGTCCACTTACATACCATCTATGCCCCATACCAAAAGTATGTAAAGCTAATAAAATAGCCAATATTACAAAGAAGAACATATTAACTTTTTTTGATGACCAATTTTTATTAAATACTGTTAAAAATGAGATAATTAATAATATAAATCCAACTACCATATAAGCAATAGTAAGCTTAGTAAAAATACTTATTTTATTAAATAATATTTCATTTTCTATGATACTTTTAGATGGTATTACTTTTGAACCAACTTGTTCTTGATATTTACTAATAAGATTTAAATATTTATCAGCTTGTTCATAATTTGAACTTGCCAAACCATTTATAAATCCTCTTATCATCATCTGAATAATTTTTTTATCTTTTTCATGAAACTCACTCATAGCATCAAGTGGGTTATACCATTTATCTTTTGCCCCATGCTTATGTCCATCAGCTGGTCGTGGAAATATCTTAAATAGATTTCCATAATACACCATATATGCAATATTCAATCTCTCATCAAGCTTAATAACATCTCTTTGAAATGTACCTCTTTTATTTGGATTTGTAGAATTTGCTTTATTTACTTCATCTTTAAGTTTATATCCACCATCTTTAGTAAAAATTTCTCCAAACGCAATATGTGTTCTTGTCTTGTCAATTCCTAAAACTTGCTTTAATTTTGGAGTTTTAATTTTTAGCATTTTAACACTTCGCCAAACATCAGGATTTGACATCATTCCCATTACAACTTGATTTGCATTCATTCCCAAAAATGAACTCTTTTTTGTAAGCTTACTTAGTATCTCATTATTTAAAGAATCCAAAGGTTTCATTCTTCCCATATTTGATTGAGTTACAAGGCGACTAAAAGACTCTGCTGTTTTAATAGAATCTTTTTTATAGTTTTCTAAATATGACACTACACTATTTGCTTTTGGTACTTTTAAAGTATCTATTGCATCTGCATTTAATGGACTTTGCATCATTGTTGTAAGTACTGTAGCAATTGCTAACATATTAAAACTTTTATTATATTTTATTAGTTTTGCAAATCTTGATTTTTTATCAAACATATTCATCAAAAGTCCTAATGTTAATAAAAAATATCCAATATATGTAGGGATAGTTCCTGGGTCATTATTTACAGAAAGTATTGTCCCTTTTTCATCTTGGTCATAAGAACTTTGAAAAAATTGATAGCCACCATATTTTAAAGTTGAATTCATATAAATTCTATAATCAAATTTTACATCATTTGCTTTATCAATTACTGTAATTTCACTAGCATAAGAAGATGGCGACATACTTCCTGGGTAACGGTCAAGTTGAAAGTCATTTAATTTTAAAGCAAAAGGAACAGATAAAGGTTTTGAACCATATGACATATAAACTTTTATATTGTTTTTAAATTTTATCTCTCTTGTAATTCCAGGAGATGCTCTTTGCCCTACAAGTTTAGCAATATGTGACTCGCCATCAATAGTTACTTTTGTAGCTATTAAATTCATAGTGGCACTACCTTTTTTAGAAAAAGAATATTTATCTAAATTTAGATGTAAATTTTTATTTGCAAACTCAATATCATAGCTAAAGTCATTGTTTCCAATTGCTCCAAACTCTTTTTGAAATTCACTATAATATCTTTTATCATCATATTCAATAGTAACTTGAATATATGGCT